>JAPPKT010000034.1 GCA_028819675.1 Caldilineaceae bacterium
GGTCAGAGACGGCGCATCTCCTGCCTCTGGGCTTCAGACGGTCGGGACATGGCTCTGTTGCGACTCAAGGTATAGGAAAGTTTGCCCCAGCATTGGGATGCACCCGTCTGCCGGGTCGAGTTCCAGATTTGTTGGTGGAGGCAGTCTGAACCGGGACTGGCAGGACTGCCCCGAATGATCAGGAAACAGGCGAACAGTTGAAACCTCTTGGGAGAAGTTTTCCTCTGGCGGGGTGGGTGGAATCCGGAAGGGCAGGCGTCAGGGCAGATCGCACCTGCCGAGGGTGAAGTCCTTTTTGGTATAGAGTATGAGGGCACGCACAAGGGGTGCCCTTACTGTTGGTGGGGGAAAGCGTGCTCGTTTGCAGGAGGTCCGACCGGTTCAAACGATCAGGAGGGAACAGAATAACAGAAGCGGCCGTCTTAGTTTGTGGTTGGAAAGCTCAGCGGCTTGGGTCGGAGGTCAGGCACAGGCGGCAAGGCAAGAAAAGTTTTCACGCAAACATTTACAGCAAGCGAGGTGGGGAATGAGACGGCTAATAAAACCCTTGGTTCGAGGGACACTGGCTCTCATGTTTGCCGGTTCCGCAGCCATAACAAGCTTCCGCGATGCGGCCGCCACAGAGGTGCACATCGTTCAACCAGGCGAGACCTTGAGCGAAATCGCCAAGCAGTACGGGACGACTGTATCAACCTTGAGGCAGCTCAACAGCCTACCGGACGCGAATTTTGTCTGGTATGGTCAACGTCTTGTAATCGACAGTAGCGGCCCAGTTGTCGTCGAGCCGCAGAGCGCCGAAGGGTACCAGTTGTACAGCGTTCGGTCGGGCGACTCCCTTACCAAACTCGCACGCCGCTACGGTCTCAGCGTGGCACAGATCGCACAGATTAACGGCATTTCGCCCTTGCGCTGGTTGTACAATGGCCAGCAGTTGCGGTTGCCCCTATCGCCAAGGACAGTGCAGGCCTCACAGGCGGGGACTCCGGTTTCTCAAGTTGGCCAGGGAGACTTTCAGCGCTACACGGTACGGCCGGGCGACACCTTAACTCGGCTCGCCAAACAGCACGGAATCAGTCTTACAAGGCTTATGTCCATAAATGGTTTGTCCCTGGCGAGGTGGCTCTACGTTGGCCAGGTACTTCTCGTGCCCGGGGAGATCGAAGAGGCTGAACTACAGCCTGCCCAGCTGGCCGCACCACCTGTGCCCGCTATACGGCCTGATCTGCCAGTTCCCGCCCTGCAGCCTGCTCCTCCAGTGACGGCGATGCAGCCTGGGCTGACCCATCCTGCAATGCATACGGTGCAGAACGGTGAAATGCTCAAAGACATTGCTGCGCAATACGGAGTTAACCACGCCGCGGTTGCGAAGTTGAATAACTTGGCAAATCACAGTATTCTAGAGGCCGGCCAGACATTGAGGATTCCGTCGGAGAGCGCTCTCGAACTTCTGGAAGTAATGGAACACAGACTTGACCAGTCCCGATATCCTACGTTTACCGAGCGATGGGTCCAAGTTGACCTGAGCGAACAGATGGCAGTCGCCTACGAAGGGACGACGCCGGTCAAGGCGTTCGTCGTCTCAACCGGAGTCGGGAATACGCCCACTGTCCAAGGAACGTTTCGCATTTGGGCCAAGATTGCCATGCAGGATATGCGGGGCGGGAGTCGAGCCGCAGGCACCTACTATCACCTGAGAGACGTTAAGAATGTACAGTACTTCCACAGGAGCTACGGTTTCCATGGCACGTACTGGCATGACAACTACGGTACACCCATGAGCCGAGGTTGCATCAACATGACAAATGAGGATGCCAAATGGCTCTTTGATTGGACGTCACCTGCGGTCTACGATGATGACTGGCTGTTCAGCAACAATGCCAACCCCGGCACCCTAGTTATGGTCCACGAATAGAAGCTGGGAAACCAAATGTTCCGCTACAGGAGTCTAAGCGCGATGGCCAGAAAAATTATTGTGTCGACGGCGATGGCCCTGTTCTTTGGACTGTTGTCCAACGGATGGGGCCATCCGAGTACGGCATTTGCTGCTGAAATGCTAGTACCGTTCCCACAGCCACTTATTTCTGAGGGAACGAAGGCAGGTCTGGACTTATTGCCGCCACTACCATTCATAGGCGCGACGATGGATCTTCCAAGCGTGCGGCAAGAACAGGAGGCGTTACTTGCCGCCGCGACTCAGACCCAGATCGTGGATGAAGAGGTATACGCGGTCTCCTGGACCGGAATCACGCAACTCCATCTGGATGTCAGCCGGGCTCGGAGCGAGGGAGAGAAGTGGATTGAGGTGAATCTGAGTGACCAGATGCTGTACGCCTGGGAAGGCGACCATTTGGCAAACGAATTCCTGATTTCATCGGGGGTCCAGGCGTATCCTACGGTGACAGGCGTGTTTCGGATGTGGGCGCGAACGCCTTCGCAGACGATGTCCGGCGGCGATCCAGATGCCGGCACCTACTACAATCTGCCCAACGTGCAGTGGGTGCAGTACTTCTACAGCGAATATGCATTGCACGGGACGTACTGGCACAACAATTTCGGTACGCCAATGAGCCGTGGCTGTGTAAATCTGACGATAGAGGATGCGGAGTGGCTATTTAACTGGACCTTGCCGGAATGGGACGGCTCAGGTGGATGGCTGCGCACGACTGAGAGGGATGCCACCCTGGTGTGGGTGCACAGATAATGGCTACGAGGTCGAGATCGAGAAAGAAAAGCCGGGCGAAGGGCGGCCGGCACTCACAGAGGAACGTAGGAGGCCGCCTAGCGCGGCCTTCGCGTCAGGAATTGAAGGAGATTGCTGCCAAGAGAAGGTTCAGGCAGAACCTCTACATTTACGGAGGCGGCGCGGTACTGGTTGCGATTGTGGCACTGGTCATTTACGTAAACATTCGCAATACTGCGCCGGTTGGCGAGGAAGAGTCGTTTGCCTCACAGGGCAATACGCATATTCAGCAAGGCAGTGCCTCTCCCATCGACTACAACTCCACGCCGCCGACGTCCGGTCCCCACTATCCGGGACTGGCTCCGTGGGACATCTATGAAGAACCGATACGCTATGAGCAGGTCGTGCACAATATGGAGGATGGGGGCGTCATTGTTTACTACCAGTGTGAGGACGGCTGCCCGGAGTTGCGGGGGCAGCTGGCAGAGGTGGTCCAACCGTATCTCGACAGAGGACGTCACGTCCTTATGATGCCAAATGACCCTAACTGGACAGGCTTTGGGTCGCAGTCAGCTCACAGGGATATGGAGGCGCGTATCGCGCTGACAGCGTGGCAGAGGCTGGACAAGTTTGACGAATTTGACGCAGATCGAATTCGGGCCTTCATTGACCGGTACGAAGGAATCGACCACCATGTGAGATAGTCTGCGCCTCAATCCAGTTTGGCCTCGAGAGTGCAAATAAAGGCCCACGGCTTGAGCTGTGGGCCTAATGTTTTGTCGATTGCCGGCAGTGTTTTCAGTCCTGTTGAATGGCCTCTTCCACGGGCACCAGTTCGACTTCGCCGTCCTCCAGCTCGACGACTTTGTAGACTTGCTCAGCTCTGTCGGTCATAAGCACGCCGCCCAGGTGATCGATTTCATGTTGGAAGATGCGTGCGAGCCAGTCGTAGGCCTTGATTCGCTGGGACTTACCGTGCCGATCCTGGGCCTTGATTAAGACGTAGGTAGCCCGGTCCACATCTGCGGCCAGTCCGGGCAGGCTTAAGCAACCTTCCTGACCGATCTCAGAGCCCTTTGCCTTGACAATCTCCGGATTAATCATTTCGTAGCGTTGCATTGTCTCTTCCGGGCGTTCGGTATCCTCCGGATACTCGATGACGAAGATGCGCCGGTCCAGCCCAATTTGGGGCGCTGCGAGTCCGACGCCTTTGCCTTCACGCATTGTTTCAACCATGTTGTCGAGTAGTTGATGCAGCCGTCTGTCGAAGGACCGCACGCGTTGCGCCGGCCGTCGAAGAATCTCCTCCTCGTCCTCCCAGATTGTTACGATCCTTAGTTTCGCCATGCCGGGACTGTGGTCTGCCTTGAGAATGGTAGTGGCATTTCGGAGCGGTCAATCACGGGCCGGAGGTGGATGCGCCGGTGGGGCGGTCAGTCGACTGCGTTCAGGGGGGAGTTCGTCCGCAGGTCTGTGGCGTAAGTGCGGCGCCGACTCCTGCGGCACCTAGGACCGCTTAATGATCATCATTGTCAGCCGACTGATATTGACCAGACGACCTTCGGCATCTTCGATGCGGATTTCCCACACGTGTGTACGCCGTCCGATGTGAATTGGTCTCACTGTGCCAAAAACGTAACCTTTGGTGACGGTACGCAGATGGTTGCCGTTGATGTCCAGACCCACCGCGATGAGGGAACTCTGATCAATCATCGCGTTTGACGCCACGCTTCCCATGGTCTCGGCCAGTGCGATGGACGCGCCGCCGTGCAGCAGACCATAGGGCTGATGAGTACGACTGTCCACCGGCATGCTGGCACGCATAAAGTCAGCGCCAACCTCGGTGAACTCAATACCGAGGTTGGCGGCCAGTGTTCGCTCGCTCATCCGGTTGATGGCAGCGACCGTAATTTCAGGATTGAACATCGTACGATGCCGGCTTCCCCCTGTTACTTCGCCATGTTGCGCAGGGCATGGAAGATCGGCAGAGGGCTCCAGTCGTTGCGGACGATACCCCACTGGGCCTTTTCGGTTCCGTCGGCGACCACGCGGAAGTTCAGATTCCAGAGGAATGCGGGACCGACCCAGCCCCAGTTGCGCATCATCTGGAAGGCCTCGACGGTCCAGCGGGCCTGTTCGTCGAAGTCGTTGTCATTTGCGTAGCCGTAGCGGGGGTCAAAGGCGCCGCCGGCGGCCCAGCCGAACTCGGTCGGCCAGATTGGGATGTTGCCGGCACCGTAGCGCAAGGCCAGGTTGCGGTAGCCTTCCATGGTGCTGCGGAAACTCCACGAGTGGTGGGGGTTGTCGCAGGCACCGTTGAAGTGCTGGTTACCTGTTTGCTGGATGGCTTCACATGCGCTCTGCCATACTGCGTTTGGCGGCACGTTATAGCCGCTGGGGTGGGCGCCGAAGCCGTCAACGTAGTTGGCGAGTCCCTGCTGCAGCATGGCCTCGAAGTAACGGAAGTCATCCATGGCCAGGGAGCCGTTGTCGCCGGCGGGCGTCAGAGCCCCGCTGATTACGTACATGGACGGGCAGGCGGCCTTGATCGCTCCGTAGGAGGGACGCAGGAGTGCCATGTACTCGCTGGGATTGATCGGGCGATTGCCCCATTCGTAGTGCAGATTCTGCTCGTTCCAGACTTCAATGGCTTTGACGGAGGAGCCGCAGTACTCTCCTGCAAGCCGGCCGAGGAATCTGGCAAAGGTCTGGGGATCAGCAGGCGGACCGCCGACAGTGCCGTCGTAGCCGGATTCGCGGGACCAGTTGGGTGCGTTGACCACGCTGAACAGCAGATTGAGTCCGCGCGAGTTGGCGGCGTTCACGAGGGGCCAGATATCGCCGAAGCCGTACTGACCCTGATTGGACTCGAAGACCTTCCACTCGATCTGCTGCTTCACCCAACCGAAGCCCAGCTCGCGGGTCTTGTCCATCGCGATACCTTCCTGGCCATTGTGAATCATGTGGGCCTGGACGCCGTAGCCGAAGCCGATGCCAGGCAGCCTGGTTGCAGGCGCGGATGGAGCAGGCGCAGCAGCCGGTGGCGCAGCTTCAGGCCGAGGGGGGATTTCCGATTCGGTGAATTTCTTCACACCGGTGAGGGACCCGATCAGCTCAGTCAGGTCGCGGTAGATCCAGGCGGGATCACTGACTCCCTCCACTTCGACCTGGAACCAGTCTTCATTGGGGCCGATACCGGTAATCTTCACCTGTGTGCCGGCGGTCAGAACGCTCAGGATGGGGTATTCGGTGCCGGGTCCGGCGCGTACATTGAGATGCGTCGGCTGGCTGACTGCGAACGGGCCTCCTGCCGCGGGCGGCTGCGGAGCTGGCTGCGGCTGGGGTTGCTGAGTTGCCGTGCCGCCACCGGACGGAGGCGGGGTCGAACCGCCCTGGGGAATCCAGATCCTCGTACCCCAGAACAGCGTGTTTGCATTGGCAAGGCTATTGGCAAGCATGATTGCGGAGACGGTAGTGCCGTTATTGAATGCGATGCGGCTGAGCGTATCGCCAAGTTGCACTTCGTACCAGAAGCCTCCTGTACCGGTAGGTGTGCCACCAGCCGTACCCCCGCCGCCGCTCGTCCCTGATCCGGGAATGCACAGACTCTGACCGATATAGACGTAGGAGGTAACGGATACGCCGTTGGCCTGGGCCAGATTCTGAATGGCTACTCCGTAGTTGACAGCGATTCCGGAGAGTGTTTCGCCGGCAACAACGTTGTGGGTATTGGCACATGTGGTTGGCTGTGAAGGCGCGGCCTGCTGTCCTGTTGTGGGGATGCGGAGACTCTGTCCGACAAAGATCTGATTGGGATTGGCGATGTTGTTGGCGGTAACCAGAGCCTGGAGAGTGACGCCATATCTGGCGGCGATTCGGGAAAGGCTCTCGCCGGCTTGCACGACGTGCGTTGTATACCCTGTTGTCTGGGGGCTCACATTGAGATGCAGCGAAGCTGCCGTAACCGACTGCGGCAGCATTGAGAAAAGCAAAAACACCGTAACCGATATCAGCCAAATGCGACGAGACGCTCTCAACTGAGTTATACCTGCACGCATATGTAACTCCTTATTCAAATCCTACTTAGTTCAAGAGGGAAAGATCTCTTTCATCGGACTTATCATTCTGCACTGTTTGCGCGATGAAGTCAAGACGAAATCAGTTCTTGCATCAACGCAATGCCGACGCGAATGCCACGATAGAAGTTCGGTAGGTGTAGTTTTTCATTTGGGGCGTGGAGATTGTCGTCCGGGAGTCCGAAGCCCATGAAGAGGATGGGAATGCCCAGGGAATCCTGGACAACGGTTGCAATCGGGATAGAGCCTCCTTCGCGGCTGAAGACCGGTTCAACCCCGAACACACTCTTGTATGCCCTGGCTGCGGCCTGCATTTCGGGGACATCAAGGGGCACAACTGTGGCAGGCGCGTGCTGGAGCGTGTTAACTGATACCTCGACGGTCGGGGGTGCGATCCGTTGAAGAAACTGTTCGATCATGGGTCCTATGGCAGGCGATGGCTGGTCGGGAACCAGTCGACAGCTGACTTTAGCGTGGGCTTCCCCGGGGATTACGGTCTTGAATCCGTCACCGATGAATCCACCCCACATGCCGTTGATCTCCAGTGTGGGCCGTGCGCCAATCCTTTCAGTAATCGTGTAGCCCTCTTCGCCCCAGGCCGCGGGCGCGCCGGTCTCCTGCAGGAGTTCAGTCTCTCCGTAGGGTACTTTGGCCAGTGCGGTGCGTTCCTGTTCTGTCAAAGTTTGCACTTGGTCGTAGAAGCCGGGAACAGCGACCCGGCCGGCGCTGTCGTGGAGCTGCGCCAGCAGCGTGCACAGGGCCTGATTTGGGTTGTGGACGGCGCCGCCGAACATGCCGCTGTGGAGATCCTGGGAGGGACCCCTCACCTTCACCTCGCCGGCCCAGATGCCTCGCAACCCGTAGATGATCATTGGCTGATCGGGGGACAGAATGTGGGTGTCGGAGACAAGACAGACATCGGCGGAGAGTTTCTCTTCCTCCGCGGGCAGGTAGGCCGTCAAGGCTGAGCTGCCAACCTCCTCCTCGCCCTCGACAAGGAATTTGACATTGACGGGCAGCGCGCCTGACGTTTTCAGGAGAGCTTCGACCGCGGCGACGTGGGCGAAGAGCTGTCCCTTGTCGTCAGAGGCGCCGCGGGCGTAAAGATCGGCGCCGCGTATGGTGGGTTCGAAGGGCGGCGAATCCCATAGCTCTTCCGGGTCGATGGGTTGGACATCGTAGTGGCCGTAGACGAGGAGTGTTGGGGCGTCTTCTCCGGCGTGCAGCCAATCGCCATAGACGATGGGATGGCCGTCGGTGGGGACTATTTCCACGTTTTGCAGGCCTATGGCCTCCAGTTTTTGGGCGAGCCAGCCGGCAGCTCGTTCCACATCGGGTTTGTGCTGCGGAAGGGTGCTGATGCTTGGAATGCGCAGCCATTCGCTCAGTTCGTCAAGCTGGCCCGTCTGGGCGTCTCGCAGGTAGTTTTCGAGTCTCGGGTCGAATATGGAATTTCCATTCCGGTTCATGGGGAAGGGTCTCCAGTGGCTCTTGGAGAGCCGTTTTGAGGCTGCACAGATTGTCGAGCGACGCTTGCTTTGCGAAGTCGGGAAGCGGGCCGGGAGTTTCTGTCAGCCTGGAAGTTCGACGACGACGTATTCCTGGTCGACAGAGACCTCGAAGGTTTCCGCGGTGTAAGGGCCCGGTTGATATGTTGAAGGGATATTGTCTGCGGTTGCGATTTCTACGTCGTAGCGGCGGGTTCGTACTGAGGCGGGATCGACCCAGGATTGACCGGTTTTGACGTCGTATTCCCAGCCGTGCCAGGGGCAGCGCAGAATCTCGCCCCGCCTCTCGTACCGATATTCGCCGCCAGGCTTGTCGGCCATCACGAAACCGGTGAGCCTGCCTTCACATAGGGGACCGCCCTGGTGGGGGCAGATATTTCGAAGAGCGTAAAACTCGCCTTTGATGTTGAATACGCCGATGGAGCGCCCGCCGACTTCAATAATTTTGCGTTCACCCGGCGGGATCTCATCTACAGTTGCGACTACGTGTTTTGCCATTGCAATTCTCTATAGCTTGTACAGCTCGCGGGCGTTTTCCGCCATGAATTTTCGCCGGCGTGTTTTGTCCAGCGGGACGGGAAAGGCCCGATCCGGGGCATCGAAGTCCCAATGGGGGTAATCGGTTGCGAAGAGCATGCGATCGTCCATATCCAAGTGGCCCAGCAGCTGGCGGAAGTGACCGGGTTGGAACGGCTCCTCCATAGGCTGTGTGCTGACCCAGAAGTGTCGACGGAAGAGCTGTGAAGGCGGTTCTGTCACGTGGGGCACTTCGCTGCCGAGTTTGCGCCATGCGCTATCCATGCGCCACAGGAGGGGCGGAATCCAGGCGAAGCCGCCTTCGATGAGTACGAACTTGAGGGTTGGGAACTCGTTGAAGACACCTTCGAAGATCAGGCTGATCACCTGCGCCTGGAAGGTCTGGGGCATGCCGCCGTGGTCTTCGATGTAATGGTTTGGGTAACCCGAGCCGGTAATGGGACCGCCGCCGGCGCCGCCGAAGTGGATGGCAATCGGCACGTCGTGCCGACATGCGGCTTCGTACATGGGCCAGTACTTGCGCCGGCCGAGGGGTTCCTTTGTGCGGGCAATGAGGAGTGCGTGGACAAAGCCCGGATGGCTGCCCCACCTCTCGATCTCTGCAGCTGACAGTTGGCCGTCCTCCCAGGGGACGATGATCGAGGCGCGCAGGCGAGGCTCGGGCTCAAGCCATTCGGCGAGCTGCCATTCGTTGGTGGCCCGGGCAAAGGCGGCGCCAAAGGCCAAATTGCGCTGCTCGCCGGCGCCGACAAGCGGGTTGAGGACGCCAATCTCGATATTCCACTCATCCAAGAGTTGCTTCTGGAGCAGAGGCAGGTTTGAGCCGGGCGGTGTTCCGTCGCCGGGCCAGGCGTCATGGCGGGCCGCATTGGGCATGGCGCGTGGATAGTGTGAGCCATCAAAGCCCCTCTGCCCGAACGTCCGGTGGTAGTCCTGCCAGCGCTCGTCCAGATAGCTGCGCAGTGCGTCGTGCGTTGGAAAGTAGATATGGATGTCGGTGTCGATTATGGCCGTGTCCAACGGGGCACGATAGCGGGCGCCCTGCCTAACGGAGGCAGAAGGTTGGTTTGCGTCATGACCATTGGTCCGGTCTTTCGTTGCCGGGCCGCTCTCCAAGGTGGCAGCCGCATCCAGGTGAGCAGTCATGTTTGTCCTCCTATTCTGTCGATAGACGTCGAGAAGTCAGGTGCGGGACTGGGCCGATGTCTCATCGTCATGAAGGTGTTTTCACAGCCGATAGAATGCGCGCGCGTTGGCGCTGCAGATCTTGTTTCGCTGGTCGACGGTCAACAGGTCAAGCAGGATTTCGTGGTCGTCGTGGGAATGGGGGTAATCACTGGCGTAAAGAAGCAGGTCTTCGGCGCCGCACTGTTCGAGAATCTGGGCGAGATGCAAGGGACTGGGCGGTGCGTCCAAGGGTTGAATGGTGAATCGCAGGTGCGTACGCATGTATTCGGAGGGGGGCCGCCGGACGTATGGCGTGTTGTGGCGCAGCCCCTTCCACTCTTTATCGATGCGCCACATCAGCGACGGCAACCAGGTGAATCCCCCTTCAATGAGAGCGACGCGCAAGGCGGGAAAGCGTTCAAAGGCGCCTTCGCAGACCAGGCTGATCACCTGGGATTGAAAGATCTGTGCCATGTTGGCGTAGTCTTCGATGAAATAGGAGGGCCAGCCGGTGGGCGTGGGGGGATGGCCGGGGGCGCCGCCGTAGTGGATGCCAAGCGCGAGGTCGTGCCTGATGGCGGCCGCGTAAATTGGGTCGTAGCGTCGATTGCCGTAGGGGGCTTCGGCGCGCACGGGCAGGATTACCTGTACGAATCCGGGATGATCGCCCCACTTGTCGATTTCCCTTGCGGCGAGCGGAGGATTGTGGCTTGGAACAACGATGGAAGCGCGCAGGCGGATGTCTTTTTCGAGCCAGTGGTCGACTTGCCACTGGTTTACGGCGGTGGCCAGAGAGGCGGCAAGGTCCTCGTTGCGAACACTCTGGACGCGGTAGGCGCAGTTCAAGATGCCGACTTCGACACCTTCCAGGGCGCGGGCCTGGACCTCGGCCAGGTCAGGTTTAGGGCTGCTGTCGGCGCGAGCAGAGGTAGGAACAGTTTCGGGGTAGTCGGCCGCGTCGGGACCGTTGAATGCCGACTCGCGGCAGTAGTCGAGCCAGTGATCCGGCAGGTAGCGATAGAGAGTCTCCAGCGTCGGAATCTCGTTATGTATGTCGCAGTCGATACGGGTCGGAGTGGACATCGAAAGGCTGGGCTGGACCCTGTTCCGAATTTTACGAAAGTAATCCTACTCGAAATTCAGAGTGCGAGCAATTGATGATCGCCCTCTTCGATTCAGTCGACCGGCAACCCCCATTCGGCTCGGGCCTTCTCCATCGGGATAAGGTCCTTGATTCCGTGAACGGTATGGCCCGGTCCTCCCGCGACCCAGCGTTCGTCAGCTGGGTCGCTGGCGGGTTGGAAGCGCACGTCACAGCTCAGGCGGAAGCGGTTCGTCAGGTTGGTCGTTGAGGCGTGCATCGTGTGCATGCCGAACAGGATTACGTCGCCCATGAAGAACTCGCTTGTCTGCCATTCTCCACCGAATTTTTCGACGATCTCCATTGGGTCTTTCGTAAACCAGCCGTCGATGCCGTCGCGGTCCACGTCCATGCGGCCGTAGGTATCGCGAATGCGGGCGAAGCTGGGCAGGTTATGTGAGCCCTTGCAGACCGCGAGCGTGCCATGGTCGACGGTCGCGTCGCCGAGTGGAATCCAGACCGTGTGCAGGTTGCCGGATCCCCTGCCCATGTAGACGAAGTCGTAGTGGGCGCCGGTGTACTGCTCGTTGCCGACGGCGCGCAGCCACTTGTAATCGAAGGTGAGGGCGGGCTCGCAAAAGTAGGCGCCGAAGAAGCTGAAGAGCTCGTCGGCTTGGATGACGGCGAGAACGTCCTCGTGGTAGGCGATGCGTCTCATCTTGGCGCCGCGCCCGCCTCTGGGCATCACGCCTTCGAGGATAGGCGCGTCAGGGGTCAGAACATTCTGATCGTGCATGTAGTGCAGAATGGTTGACCGTGCCTTTTTCACTTTTTCGCGGTCAATCAGTCCGCGCAGGAGGAGATAGCCGTCTGCAGCAAATTGCGCGTGCAGGGCCTGCATGTCGGGCAAGAGGTGCTGGCTTTCTCGCAGCGTGCCTAGGGTCCCGTTGGGGTATTGCATATCCCGATAGCCAAAGCGAATTTTCATTTTTCAATCCTGATCGGTTCACAGAGAGCTGGTTTTCTGAAGCAGCGGGGCAGGTTTTTGCCGAAACAGATGGTCACCGGACACGTTGGCGAAAATGCCGGACTGCGGGACCCCGCGCCAAGCCCCAGATGCTCATCCCCAGGGCCAGGACGACAAGCGCAATTGCGGCGAATGCGACATCCCGTAACGCGGCAGTTTGCGCAGCGGCGGCCGCCTCGGTAACGTCTCCGGCGAGAGTCGGCCCGGCATAGACATATACGCGGCTTGCCCAGAGCGCCCCCAGGGCGGCGACTCCAGAGGTATTGCCCAACGTCCGGCAAATCACGTTGACGCCACTGACGACTCCCAGTCTTTCTCTGGGCACTGAGCCCATCACTGCGCTATTGTTGGGCGACTGAAAGATGCCCATTCCAAGGCCCAGAGGTAAGACTCTAAAGACGTAGCCCAGAATCGATGTTTCGGCGGTTAAGGTGCTGACAGTGTAGCAGCCGTATGCCAGGATTACCAATCCTACTGTGGCGATCAGTCGATAGCCGAAGCGGTCCGAAAGCATACCAGAAACGGGCGAGGCCAGGCCGAAAAAGAACATCGTAGATGTCAACATTAGCCCGACAACTGTAGGGTCCAGACCCAGAAGATTGGTCAGATAGAAAGGGAAGAGAAGCGAGATGCCACCAGAAACGATGAAACTGATCAACCGCATCGACAGATTGAGGTTGAAGAGGGCGTTACGAAAGAGAGACAGGTCGAGGAGCGGCTGGTTTGCGCTCAACCCAGTGCGGATAAACAAGAAAAACATTAGCAGAGAGAGAGCTATTAGGCCCAGCATTGCGGGGGACCGGAAGCCAATCCGCTCGCCGAAGGTAAGGAAGAGCATGAGCGCCAGCAGACCGGTAGAGAAGGTCTGGAAGCCGATCCAGTCAAAGTCCTGGCGCCCGGCGGGGCGGGGATCCGGCAAATAGCGCCATGCCAGAATGAAACTTATGCAACCGATGGGAGGGCCAACGAAGAAGATCCAGCGCCACGAGAGATATTCGAGGAGAGCGCCACCCAAGATTGGGCCGACGATACCACCGACCGAGACGGTGGCGCTGAAGAGGCCGAGGGCTTTGCCGCGCTCCGAGGCGGGGAAGGTTTCGGTCACGATACCCATACTCAGGGCGGTTGCAAATGCGCCGCCGATGGCCTGAAGGACACGGAAAAACAGGAGGAACTGGATATTGGGAGCAAGCCCAGCAAGTACGGAGCTTATGGCAAATGCGATGGTGCCGCTGAGGAAGATGGGTTTCTTGCCCACCATGTCTCCCAGCCTGCCCACGCCAAGCATGATCGCTGTTTGCGTGAGGGAAAAGGAGAGCACGACCCACTGGACGAGTGCGAAGTCGACGTCAAATTCGGTTATGAGCGCCGGCAACACCACCCTGACGACACCACCGTCGAAAGAGGCGAGAAAGATGCCTGAACCGAGGGCGGCGAAGATATGCCATTTGCGCTCGACGAAGAGATTCTCTGTAGACTTTGCCATCGCGTGCGGGAGACCACACCTTTTCGGTGGGATGAGCAGAACGGACCAAATGCCGCTGCCAAGCGAATCAGCCGGAAGGTAACATTGCGAAATTGCTGATTGCCCGCAGACTTCGGCTGGCACTCAGCGACGCGAAACGGTTCGGCGGGCATGTTTCGCGAACGGGGATTCCGGACCTCCCAGGAAGACCGAAGACTTGCCGGCGCGGGGCCTGGTCAGAGGCCACTTTGGACTCTCTGCAGCGGGGCCCGGGCTTCCAGGATTCCCCAAGCGCTCAGAATGAGCGCGACTGCAACAATTGCGAGCGCGGCGTAGGTGACGTCGCGCAGACCGGCAATCTGGAAGGCGGCGGCGGCTTCGGTGACACCCCCAATGTAGTCCGGCCCTGCATGTGCAGTAACGCGGCTGGCCCAGAGTGCACCCAAGGCCGCGATACCTGAAGTTCGTCCCAGTGTGCGGGCGATGACGTTGATGCCGCTGGCGACGCCCAGACGTTCGCGGGGGACGGAGCCCATTACGGCACTGTTGTTTGGGGATTGAAACATTCCCATGCCCAGACCCAAGGTGGACACTCGCAAAACGTAGCCTAGAATCGACGTGTCAACGCCGAGCGTACTCACAGCGTAGCAGCCGAACGCCATCAAGATCAGTCCCGCGCCGGCGATGCGTCTGTAACCGAAGCGGTCGGAAAGGATGCCGGCGATCGGGGAGGCGACCCCGAACGAGATCCACGACGTAGTCAGAAGCAGGCCCACGGCCACGGGTTCAAGCTGTAGGACATTTGTAAGGTAGAAGGGAAGCAGCAGGTAAACGCCCCCGAGCACGATAAAGCTGATGAGGCGCATGGAAAGGTTGAGGCAGAACTGTGCGTTCCTGAAGATGGCCAGGTTGAGGAGCGGATCTTTCGTACGTCGT
>JAPPKT010000170.1 GCA_028819675.1 Caldilineaceae bacterium
GCCTAATCGAAGGTGTCTGGCCAGACCACGTCCCGCCAGTCCCATCAGATCCCCGCAGGTGCCGGCCTTGTGCCTGCCCGCGCTCTCCCTCCAACTGACGGACCCCACCACGGTAAGGCCAGACCTGGCGCCTGCACTGCGTCTCTCCCAGAGCCAGTAAACAATTCCAGCCACCGCTGGCGCCAATTCGCCGCCAGACTGTTCCCAAACCAAATCAGGGATGCACCCGCCCAAACAATACTGTTTGCCTGAGGAGCAACCGTTGTGTTATCGTTCTCTCTGCGTCTTGCCCCCGTAGCTCAGTGGATAGAGCATCGGCCTCCGGAGCCGGGAGCACAGGTTCGAATCCTGTCGGGGGTACTTTTGTCTGTCCTCGTTTGTCCATAGAATACCCTTTAAATGCAAAGAGAGTGTCGAGAACTTAATGAATGAGAGTGGTTTGTCTGCAATCAACTACAGTGGGTGTGCTAAACTCACATATGCGTACGGCGAACATGAGTTCGTGTTTGAAGGGACTTTCGAAATCAGACAGCTAGAAACTGGAAGAATGGAAATTCGATTTGTTGTGGTGCCGCCAACTTCCGGCTTTCGATTCTCCTTTTATCGAGCTAGAGACTTCAACATATCCTTCAGAGGAAGGGACACCGACGGTTGGAATCTAGAATCCTCGGGAAAATTTCTGTCCGTACCTCCGCCATTCATGTTAATGAAGGGGCGTAGAGATTTTGAACTGTACCCGTTGCATCTAGAAGCACGCCTAGATGACACCGCAGAGTGTGAGTTCGACCAAGCCCAGTTTCTCATTTCAACGTTACTTTGGCACGAACACGATAGCCAAGAACCTGAACCTTTCGAATTCGAGGTTCGGGGATTCCGTGTTAGTGTCAGTCCAGTAGCTGATTACCTGACTGTGGCTTCTCGGATCATGAACGGGGGCGGGGCGGAGCCGACCGCCTATGCCCTTGTTAAGAGTCTCGATGGCAAAGAGCTTTCCTTACAAAGCTATGCAGATTTCATGAACGACCTGGTATATGTTTTCCGTCTCGCATTTGGGGCAGGCGTGGAATGGTATTACGGCGAAGCTTTTGAGACTTATTTGGAAACACCCAAGGAAAGAGTGCATAAATTTGCTATGCATGGTCCATTCTCGAATGTGTCGAGGACTCTGGTTCCAAAGCCGGATTTTTCTGAACTTTCTCAAGCGTTCTTCGATGACAAGGAACGGGTGATTGATTGGGAAGTGGCCAAGGAATTGATAAACGCGTTTGTTGGGGCTTGCGACGATTCGCTGCCTCTGGAACTACGAGGACTGCTAGCGTCTGCGCTCACTGATTCGCAAGTAGCCCAGTACTTGAAAAAGCGAAAAATTGGAGATGTGATTCCCAAGGAAGAGTATGATAAAACAGTTTTTCCGATTCTGAAGAATGCCATTAACGAAGTCGAATTGTGCAAAGAGTGGAAACAACAGGTCCTCAATAGTCTGCAAGGCGCCTATCGCCGATCATTCCGCCAATGTCTAAAGTTATCTAATGAGGGTCTTGACTTAGGCCTGAATGCCAAGAAACGTAGTCGAGTGGTAAGCATAAGGAACGAATTGGTACATAGGGTCACATACCCATCGCAATTTGAGAAATGGTCTAACGATTACCATTTGTTGATCTGGATAAATTTTGTTTTTCTTTGTCGTCTCATGGGCTATAGAGGCGAAATGCCGCTACTTCGCCAGGATTGGGAACTAGAAAAATAATCTGAAACCAGCATAAAGTCTTTAGGTCCACTCAGTTTCTTGGGGTCGGATAGCAGTGCACAAAGACTCTCGGACGCAAGACGACTTTTCTTCACTTCTGTTCTCAGTTTTTCCCTATTTAATGTGGATCCCATTTGAAACTACGACTTTTCGCGATGGCATCGTGACTGGGACGCTCGAATCTTCGCCGCTGTTTCGAAATGCCAATACTCTTGGTCTCTTTTGGGATCTACATTAGATGCCATTGGCGCAACCTCACCGAAACAGGTCCTTCTCCGCCGGCCGCTGGATCGAACGCGCCGGCGCGTCCGCGACGTCCGGCCGCCTGTAACCGCGCACAATCGCCGCCGGTCGCCCCTCACTGCTCTGGCCCATCACCAGCGTCGCCGCCGCGCACAGTTCATCGATGATGCACTCCTCGCTGGCCACCAGTTCATATCCGAACAGGTCGGTCAGCCCCCGCTGGTCCCACAGCGCCGGCAGACCCGCGCAGCCAATACAGACCCCAACCGTCCCCATCTTCCACGGCCGCCCGTGACTGTCGCTGATCAGCACAGCCACCGTTGCCCCGGTCTCCTCCACGATCCGGCCGCGTAACGCCGCCGCGCTCGCATCGGCATCCGCCGGCAGCAACGCCACTGTCTCCTCCTCCTCCGGCGCCACATTCGAATGGTCCAGCCCGGCGTGCGCGCATACCCAGCCGCTGCTCTGCTCGACGATCAGGACCCCCTCCCGCGCGCGCACGACCGCATTACTGTCATCCAGCACCGCCTGCACCACGCGCGCGTCCTTACCCGTCTCCTGCGCCAGGTGCAACGCCTCCTCGCCCGGCGTCACATCGGCCAGCCGCACCAGCCGCCCTTCCGCCTTGCTGACGATCTTCTGCGCCAACACCAGGATATCCCCCGACATCAGGGAAAGTCCGGCCGCCCCGGCCGCTTCGACAATCAGCGCCGCCAGATCATCGCCCGGCTGCACCAGCGGTATGCCTGGAATCGGAAGGATCTGGATGCCCTCCTGCTCGGGAGGGCCGTGGGAAAGGTTTCCGTCCATCAGAACCCCAACTCCTCGGTCACGCTATCGTCGCTTCGGCCAAAATGCCAGTGCAAAAACGCCTCCAACACACCGCCGCCCACAGCCAGCGACTTGTCCGAGATACGGAACGCGTACTTATGGTCCCCGCGCGGATCGATATCTCCGATCTTGAGCCCCTGCTGCAGCGCCACACTCTCATGGATCAACCCGCGCAGCACGCCGCTGAACGGCGCCAGCAGCGTCGTCTCCTCGCCCGAGACCTGCACGACTGCGCCGTAAGGTGCCCCCACCTCCACGCGGTCGCCGATGCACGCCAGTGCCTGAAGGCGCCCCGCTACAGGCGCGCGCAGCACGCGCGCCGCCGCAACGTCCTCTGCCGGACCGCCATCGTTGCCTTCTCCGGATTCCTGGCCGGTTGGCGGCGTCAAAATCGCGCCCGGCGTGCCCGTATCGGCTTCTGCTGCACCTTCCCAGATCGCCCGTCCCAAATTGGGGCCGCGGTTCGTTTCAATCACCGCGTGGCAGTCAACGCCGGCCTCGAAGCCCGGCCCCAGCGCCGCCACGAACTCTGCGCTCTCCATCGTCGTGCCCGTATTGCACTTCGCCACGATCGCGTCGACAACGGCCGATGGCGCCAGCTCTTCGATCGCCTCCATCTCCGGATCGACCAGGACCGGGATCTCCCCCGCATCCAGCACATCCGGAACGTCCGCCGCCAGCGCCTTGCGCGCCGTGACGTCTTCCACCTCATGCTCTTCGTCGTACACGGCCTGCGCAAAGGCCACCGTCCGCCTCACCGTTAACGGTTGGGGCAGTTCGGTCATCACCACCGGGATGCCGCAGCGGTGCAGCCGCCAGGCCACACCGGTCGCCAGGTCGCCGGCACCCTTTATCAGCACCAGCAGATCTTCAAATGGGTGTTCGTCTCTCATATCGCAATGATTGTTGACGTACCGTTAAGCCATCAGTAGTATACACAGGGCACAAGAATGGAAAAACCACTGCAGATCCCAGGTGAGGCCAAGAACTTGCGAAAGTCGGCAGTGTGTACGAGAGAGTGGTGTTCCGGAAGTGCATCCCGTGTAGAAAACTTGAGACATCCGATTGAACGCGCATTAGGTTGAAGTCAAATGATTGATCCCACTAACACGTTAGCAATTTCAATCCATTCCAACCCGGGCGTGTATGCTCTCCTTCTCGGGTCCGGTCTATCTAGTTCAGCTGGGATCCCCACGGGTTGGAAAATCACACTTGACTTAGTTCGAAGACTCGCAGCCCTAGAAGGCGGAGACGCTGAGGTGAATCCAGAACGTTGGTTTCGGGAGAAGTTTGACAGGGAACCCAATTATTCCGAACTCCTTGACGGGCTTGCCAAAACCCAGGCTGAGCGACAACAACTGCTGCGCTTGTATCTTGAACCAAATGAACAAGAGCGAGAACAAGGCCTTAAGCAACCGACCACGGCTCACCGAGCGATTGCAAAACTAACCGAACAAGGTTACTTCAAGGTCATCATCACAACAAACTTTGACTGCTTAATAGAGCAAGCTCTAGAAGATGCAGGGGTGGTGGCAACTGTCCTGAGTTCCCCTGAACAAGTGGAAGGTGCTCTTCCTCTTATACATACACGGTGCTGTGTATTCAAAATTCATGGGAGTTATCTTGACACACGCATTCGGAACACACCGGAAGAACTCTCTATCTATCCTTGCCAATACAATCGGCTCTTGAATCGCATTTTTGACGAATTCGGACTTGTCGTATGTGGGTG
Organism: Caldilineaceae bacterium; assembly: GCA_028819675.1. The sequence continues at coordinate 4,554 of JAPPKT010000170.1, forward strand.
GTCAGCAGAATGGGACCACGCGTTGGGTGACGCTATTTTTCGTGCACCCTCACGTCGGTTTACTACCTTTTGGGCAATACGCGGAACGGTGAACGAAACAGCAAGTCGTTTGATCAAACACCGTGATGCTCAGGAAGTTTCAATTGCTGATGCCGACAGTTTTTTCCAAAGAGTCCATGAGCATGTCAAGTCTCTAGAGGAGTTTTCGAGGCCTCATCCGCTTTCGACAGGTGTCGCCGTTGCGAGCCTGAAGAGATACCTTAGTGAACCCAAATACCGAATACGGTTTGTAGATCTTATTGAAGAAGTCGTAGATCAGGTCTTGGAAGTGACAACCGCTTCGACATTTGCAGTACTAAATGATCAGAATCTAGGAAGTCCAGTAGAAGTTGCGATGGTACAGGCACCTAAGTATGAGGCGGCCTGTTCAACATTGCTTGCTATGGCAACTATAGGAGGATTTTGGGCCGAAGATGAACATTTCGGCGTTTGGGAACGTGCTTTGGAAAGATTGGCGCTAGCAAACTACCAAGGAAGTCGCCATTCATTGACTCGTTTAGTGCAGTTGTTACCAGGAGCACTGTTGCTGTATGCTCTGGCGCTGGGTGCGCTCAAAGCAAATCGACTTCGATTCCTTGGACGTATCTTGGGAACTTACATCGCTATGGATCTGCATGTGTCAATTTCACCTTCCGACAATGAAGGATTTCCTTTGGGACCGTTTGTCGACGGTCGAGAATACGCTGACCAACCACTCAAGAATCGACTCTTTAATTTGCTGCAGGAACATTCTAAGTCGCTGTTCACTGATCCTGACAGTTACACTTATGTTTTCGATAAACTCGAAATACTTTTTTCGTTAGGCTTTGCTTATCGCGGATACCGAAATAACCAATTCCAGTTCACTGTAGGAACATTCCTTTACCGGCAAAGGAACAGAGAGCAAATTTTCGAGGAAATTATGGGCTCTCTCGGCAGCTTTCGGGACGCGTCGCCATACGTCAATTCTGGCATTTTTGGTGAAAGAGTCGAAGAGTGTCAGTGGATTCTAGGTGAATTACAGAAATTTGCGAATGCAACAGTGATGGGAAGAGGATAATAATAGGAACAAGCATCAGCACAGAATGGGCTATGCTGGTGCTAATGAAGGAAAGAGAAGCTCCTGCACTGCTGTGGCCGATTCCAGCATTGGGAGTCGAATCCAAGTGAAACGTAGAGCTTGCGAGAATAGGGACTGCGGAGGAAATTACCTGACTCCCTCTAGGCAACCCGATCGAAAAACCTTGGTATCATTTTGAATGCATTTCGGTACGCAGGCCATTGCAGCAGCGCGAACTCCCGCAGTCGCAAAAGCCTGCGCATCGACACGTACGAACTGTAGCGGAGCAGAACCGATGACAGTCGTTATTGCGGCTGACCAAACTGGCGCGCTCGAACAGGCCGCCGCCGCAGTGCAGCAGGGCGCCGTAATCGGCGTCCCCACCGATACCGTATACGGCCTTGTTTGCCTTTACAGCGATGCTGCCGCCATCGATCAGTTGTTCGCGGTCAAGGAGCGCCCGGACCATAAGGCACTGCCCGTCCTGCTCGGTGACGCGGAGCAGGCAAGCGCAGTAGTACGCACGGCCGGCGACCCCGCGGCCGAGGCCCTCATCGAACGCTACTGGCCCGGCCCCCTCACCCTTGTACTGCCCGCGCGCAGCCACCTGCCCGCCGCCCTCACCGCCGGCGGCGACACCGTCGGCGTCCGCCTGCCCGCGCACCCATTTTTGCGCGCCCTCGCCCGACGCGTCGGCCCCCTCGCCTCCTCCAGCGCCAACCGCAGCGGCATCCCCCCATGCGCGACAGCCGCCGCCGTCCTCGACCAGCTTGCCGGCCGCATCCCTCTCCTCATCAACGCCGGCCCCGCCCCCCTCGCCCAGTCCAGCACCGTCCTCGACCTCAGCGGGCCCCAGCCGCAACTGCTCCGGAAAGGCCCGATCGGTCCCGACGAACTGGCCGCGGCCGGAATACACGCTGGAGTCCTCAGTGAGAAGTGAATTACAAGCATCGGGAAGCGAGTCGCAAGCGACCCTCTCTCCTCTCACCTCTTCACTCTCTCCTCTCCTTATAGGTCTCGACGCCTCCCGCAGCCTGCGCACCCAGCCCACCGGTACCGAATTCTATTCCCGCCAGATCATCGGCCACATGCTCGCCGAGCCCAACGCTCGCTTTGCCTTCCGCCTCTACGCGCCCACAACGCCCTCCGCCGAAGCAATGCGAGGCGCCGCCCCGCCCCCGCACGACCAAGGCGCCGTCACCGTCCGCACACTGCCCGGCAAACGCCTCTGGACCCACCGCACCCTCGCCTGGGAACTCTGCCTCCGCCCGCCGAACGTGCTCTTCGTGCCCGCCCACGTCGTCCCCTTCCTGCCGCCGCCCCTTCTCCCGTCCACCGTCGTCACGCTCCACGATATCGGCTATCGCTACTTCCCCCGCTCACATACCCCCGTCCAGCGTCTCTACCTCGATCTCTCCACCCGCTGGAGCGCCGCCGCCGCAACCCGCATCATCGCCGTCAGCCGTCACACAGCCGGCGACCTGCAGCGCTTCTACGGCGTGCCCGAAGCCAAAATCCATGTCATCCACGAAGCGCCGGTGCCGCGAACATCCGCTCCCGACCAGGACGCGGCTGCCGCGCCTTCCTACCAGCGTCCCTTCGTGCTCTACGTCGGCACCATCCAGCCCCGCAAAAACCTCCTCCGCCTGATCGATGCCTTCGCACGCCTCATCCAGCGGCAACAAATCGGCTGGGACCTCGTGCTCGTAGGCCGCTGGGGCTGGCTCAGCCAGGAGTACGAACGCCATGCCGCCGCCAAAGGACTGGCCGGCCGCGTCCACTTCCCCGGCTACCTGTCCGACGCCGCCGTGGCCGCGCTCATGCGCAAGGCCCTTTTCTTCGCCTTCCCGTCCCTATTCGAGGGCTTCGGTCTGCCCGTACTCGAAGCCCAAACCACAGGAGTCGCCGTTATGTGCGCCAAAAACTCTGCCCTGCCCGAAATCGCCGCGGACGCTGCCCTGCTCGTCGATCCCAAGGACGTCGACGACATCGCCAAGGCCATGCTGCGCCTCAGCCAGGACGAGAACCTGCGGCAGGAGCTGATCGCCAAAGGCTATGAAAATGTCAAACGTTTTTCGTGGGAAAAAGCAGCCAGGGAGACGCTGGCCGTGCTCGAAGAGGCCGCCGCCAAAAAATGAGCTCTCCTCGGGAGCAGGGTTGGGCATCAATAAAAATTCTGGGCGTCCGCGTCGACTGCGTCGACTTCCAGCAGACCCTCGACGCAGTCAGCGGCTGGATCGCGCAAGCGCAGGCCGAAAAAAGAGCCAAGAGTCGTGAGAAGACTGAGAACACCGGTCCTTCCGCTGACAACCGTTCGGAAGATGAAGTCAGTGGCGGGCAAACTCACTCCTCGCTGTTCCCCCGCCAGGTCTGCACCGTCAACCCCGAGTTCATCATGACCGCGCGCCGCCATCCCACCTTCGCGCAGGTCCTGGCGGCGGCCGATCTCTGTACGCCCGACGGTGTCGGCGTGCTCTGGGCCGCACGCCGTGCCGGTGTACGCCTCAACGAACGCGTAACCGGCTCCGACGGCATCCACCACATCTGCGAACGGGCCGCGGCACAAGGATGGCGCGTTTTCTTCCTCGGCGCCGCCCCCGGCATCGCCGAGCGCGCCGCTGCCGAACTGGCCCGTCTCTATCCCGGCCTGTCCGTCGCCGGCACCCACGCCGGCTCACCCGCCGACACCGACTGGCCTGTAATCCGCCAGCGCCTGACCGCGGCGCACGCCGACCTGCTCTTCGTCGCCTACGGCCATCCCCGCCAGGACATCTGGATTCACCAACACAGAGAGGAGTTGCCTGTCGCCGTCGCCCTCGGCATCGGCGGCGCCTTCGACTTCGTCGCCGGCACTGCCCCCCGCGCCCCCCTCTGGCTGCGCCGCCTCGGCCTCGAATGGCTATACCGCCTCGCCCGCCAACCCTGGCGCTTGCGCCGCATGGCCGCCCTGCCTCTGTTCGCGTTGCTTGTCCTGCTGCAATGGGCCCGCCGCCGGCCGGCAAACGAATAGCGCCACCCCTGGTGAGCGCCCATCACCCGCGGCGAAAAAACCCGATCTCCCCAGACCCCTATTCGATATAATCCGGGTCCCCCCGGACAAGGCCTTCCATTCCAGGCGGGACGTCACCAGTAAATAGGTTGCCGGTGAGATCAAACTCCGTCAGGTTGGACAGCTTTTCCAGGTCGGGTGGGATCCTACCCGTCAATCGGTTATCGGCCACACACAAACTTGCCAGTTTGGTCAGACTGCACAATTCAGATGGCAACGCCCCTTCCAGCCGGTTGCCAGACAGTTCCAGCACTTCCAGGTCGGTAAGTTTACCCAGTTCGGGCGGGACGGATCCCGAAAGCTCGTTGTTATAGAAACTTAAGAGGTACAATTTGGACAGCTGGCCGAGAGCCGGCGGTATGGGACCCGTCAGCCTGTTGTTTCCAAGATCCAGCTCGCATAGCTCAGAGAGCCTGCCCAATGTGGGCGGAATCGCCCCTGTCAGGCGGTTGCCGCCGAGACGCAGGACTTGCAGATTCCTGAATCGACCTAACGCCGGGGGTATGAGTCCAGTAAGTTGGCTGCCGTCAAGCTCCAACCAGTGCAACGCGGACAGTCTGGCCAGTTCAGCGGGAATCCTTCCGGCTAGCATCAGCCACGTCAGGTTCAAACCAATTACACGCAGCACTTTCTCCTCTGGGTCGGTGGCGACGCCTTCCCACTCGCTCACCGGCACGCGTCTATCCCAATTCAACACGCCGTTCCTGTCCAGGGTACCCTTTACCCTCAGGAGGATGTCAAAGTCCTCTGACCTTCGGGAATGCGTTCCTTTACGCTGCCCTTGCCCTCTTCTTTGTTCGCTCATGTTCCTGCTTGCCCCTGCTTCAGTTCATCTGTCGCGCTCTTGCTCCCCGCTGGCCTTACAACGCAACTGTGAATCGAGGTCCGCCGGGCAGTTGTGGACTGCCGCGTAACCCCGCCTTTCTCAGTTCCGGCAAACTGCTTGGCACAGAGGAGTTTCCTCCCGACAGTCGGTTCGCTGCAATGTACAGAATACTGTGCCCCGCGAGCCCGTGCGAACTGTCCGCAGTCGCCTCCCGTCGGCTGGTCGCCCTAGAGTAGACATACACCGTTCCTGAGATGGCCCCAATGACAGCCTCGCCCCTCTTGTCGAACAGTTTGGTCGATTTTGACAAGAGCCCGGCACGCGAAAAAACGCGATATGGCGAATGCAGTTTAGATATGGCGAGAGGATGCCTGCCATCTGCTTTCCACGCGTATGGCATCGCCGCAACTCACTCCACCCACGCCGCGACCTGCTCCCCAATCCGCGCCACCGCGCTCGCACCGTCCTGCTCGCCCGTCAGCACCTGGTTCACCTCGACAAAATAGACCAACGAAATCTCAGTGTAATGCCCGCCCGTCATCGCCGCCGGCCGCGCCACCGCGTGCTCGGCCAGGCTCTCCACGATCTGCGCTGCCGCCGGGATGCGCGCCTGCACCTCCTCATCTTCGTACAGCACCGCCATCCCCGGCGGCGTACCGTCCGCCAGCGCCCGCCGCCGCTGCGCCCTCGCGTCCGTAAGACAACGGGCCGCATCCGCCGCCGCATCCTTGTACCGGCTGTAACGGCTGACGCCAATCTGCTGCCCCCCAACTACGCTCGCATGCCGCGCCTCCGCGCCCTCCCCCCTGGGCAAACGCGTCACGCCGAACCGGTCGCGGACCGGGCTGTCCTCCGCCTGGCCCAGCCCATACGCATACGGCCAGTTGCGCATGAAAGCAGCATTGCCGTTCTGGAACTGCCAGCGCGCATCCTCCTCCTGGTAGACCGTCACCGCCTCCGGGCTGATCTCGCCCACCCACGCCGCCGCCATGTCAAGCGCACCGGCCGCGACGTCGTCCAAAGCCAGCCGCCCCTCCGCATCCACGATCAGGCCGCCCCCCATACTCGCCTGCCACTCCAGCGCATTGACCGTCAGACCCTCGTACACATTCCCCTGCCACACGTACCCCCAGAACTCCGCATTGTCGCCCCGCTCCCCCGCCTGGATCGCCGCCGCCATCTCCTCCAGCTCGCTCCACGTATCCGGCGGCCCCCCGAATCCGTACTTCTCTAGCAGGTCCGTCCGGAAGTAAAGCAGCCCGACGTCGCCCATCTGCGGCAGCCCGACCAGCGCTCCGCCCACGCTGTTGTTCTCCAGGTAGATCGGGAAATACTGGCCGCGCTCCGCCGCCATCAGATGCGGGTTCAGATCCAGCAAATGCGGCGCCAGCGTCCCCGACCAGACCACGTCAAAGTCGATCAGGTCGATGTCGTCCGATTCCGCCGGCAGAAACTGTAGATAAAGCCCCAACCGGTCCACCGGATTCGCCGGCGCCGGCAGCAGCTCGATCGCTATCCCGACCTCCTTGCCGCAGCGCGCAACGAGCTCCCTGTCCACCGGCCGCACAAAGGCCGGCCCCATCCAGCGCAAAATCGGCCTCGGCGGCGTCACCGCCACCGTCTCCTCCGCCACCGCCGCGACGCCGTCATCCCCGCCGCAGCCCGCGCACAGCAGCAACACAAAAAGCAGGACCCCGGCTGCCGCCCATCTACGCCTTTTCCTCATCACGCCAATCACCCCATACCTTCCATCGTCATCTGCAAGAACACCCAAGGACGCCGGCCGACTCCAACCTGCACTCCCGTGCTCCACCCAAGACCACAATCTGCCCCAGTGAACCCAAAGCCACGCCCTCCCCTACTCCTTGACGACCTGCTCACCAGCCCAAGGGCCCACACCGCGTATGACAACTAACCTCGGTTTGAACATCTATCGGTACAAGAAGCTGGCCGTCCTCAAAATGGTCGTGCCCGGTATCGTCAGGATGAAATGGAAGTCTCTCCCCGCTCTCAATACTATAAAGCCCCACGCGCAGAAGATAACGCCCCGGGCCCAAATCAGCGGGCAGCTCGAGTTTGCGGCGGTCGATATACAGGCTGTCCGGCTTCCACACGCTTGTCGGCTCAAGTCCGGCAAGCGCAGGACCATCGAACTGGGCTACCAACTCTCCCCGAGAGTCCGTAAGATGGATGTAGGTAACCCAATCTCTTTCGACGCCTCGGCCGGTCTCCCAGAACAGGCGGAAAGTGCGGCCCGCGGGCCCGTCAAACAGATCATAGCCCTGTAACCGCAGTCCGTCGTCCGTACCCCCTTCCGCAACCGTCGACGGACGCACTCTCTGATACAGGCCCGGACGTAATGGCGCTACCGACATCTCCCGCAGATGCATGAGTCCGTCCATCGAGCCCGGAACATGAAATCTCCCTCCCGTAGAAGAGGAAAGCCCCGCAACAAGCGTGTAGGTGACAGGTGGTATGTCGACGGGAAGGGTAAGCCGCATCGTCTCAATGTAGTAACTCTCTGGATCCCAGACAGTGGCCGGAGGGCGAATCGCCCCCTCATTTTCGGTCGCCCAGGACTGCTGCAGGGAGGGCGTGTACAGGTGAAGAAGTGTTCGCACATCTTCGTCCAACTGATCCTGGGCCTGCCAGAAAAAACGGACAGATACCGTGTCTCCAGGCTTTGGATTCGAACCGCTGAGAAGCTTCCAACCGAGCAGTGTCACCTGTCCGGTTTCTGAGGCCCCGAGTGCTTTCGGCTGGCCTTCCACCCCAAAGGGCACTTCACCTGGAGACGAGTGCCATAAAAATGGACCTCCTACAGTCCAGCCCAGCAAGTAGCGAACCATGAAGAAGGTCAGAACGCATCCCGCCATTACAGGGACGAATCGAGAACTGCTCGGCGTCTCAGCGCGCCCCGCGCCCCATTTGCCGCTCTCCCCCCTCCGCCTGCGCACCACAAAAAACAGGAACCCAACCAGGGCGGCCAGCAGACCGAACATGCTCATAAACTCTCCTCGCCGTTCCCACACAGTTCCTTCCCAACGTATGACCAGGGGCCGTTCCGGGTCCCGCAGCCCGCTCACCTCCGTCCAGCCGCCGGGCCCCGGCGTCAGCGCGGCACTCGGCTCCGCGCTCCACCCGGGATGATAGTGCAATCGCAGCAAGGATTCCGCCTGCCCCGACAGGTCCGCAACTGCTCGGTGCGGCGAGAGCCACGTAAGTTTCACCGCCCGCGGCGCCACTCTCTCCTTTTTCACGTAACCCAGGTCCGCACCTTTAACCAGGAACTCCTTGCTTGCGGCAAAGCCCCAAAGCCCGTAGGTTCTCTCGTAAACTAAGGATTCTTCAACGCTCAGCGTTTCTACAAGCCTGTAGCTGGAAATCGAGATCAGCCTCGGAAACAGATAGGGAAAAACGACCAGAATCGAACCAAACAGCAAAACAAGAGTCGGAACCCACCGTCGTCTTTCAGACCAGGCGTCAATCGCCGCGCAGCCCGCTGCCACCGACCCCAGGGTCGCGAAGGGCACCAGCCGAAACGGAAACTGCACAAATTCAAGCCCGGGAACTGCGTGCCATACCGGCTCTGACACTGGCAGCGTCAGAGTCAGCATCGCCAGGGCAAACAGCCCGCCCCCAAAGCCCCAGACCCGCAGTTCCCGACGCACCGCAAAGAGCGCACTCAGCAGGCCGGCAACCACGGCCAATATCTGTGGCCACCCAAATGTAGATGAAGGCAACGTCAGTGGATTGCCCGCGCTGCTGTCCAGAAAGACCGGCTCCAGATGTAACAACTCCCGCAAACTGAGAAAGTGATTGCCTACGGAAAAGTAACCGCTCCGGGCATCATCTATCTGTACAAAAGACAAATCTGCTACCGCCGGCAGCCAAAAAACTGCCGACAAGGCCGCCGCCGTAAGAGCTGCCAGAGCGCATCGCATCAGACTGTCGGGCCGCCCGTAAAGAATGGCCAGCATCAGCCAGTAGATCACAAGGACGAACGCCCCCACTATCGTCGTTATGTTGTGGCTGAACACCAGTGCCGTCAGTGAACATACCGCAAAGAGCCAGTTCCAGTGAGTTCCCTTTGAGTGAAGGGCGTCTACTGCCCACAGACAGACCGGCAAAACAAGTATGCCCAGCATCTGTGGATAGTCCCCGAAATAGTAAATCCCGCGCAGCAAAAACTTGGGCTGCGCCAGATAGAGCACCGCCCCGACAAGACTGGCCTCTGCCGAAAACGTTCGGCGCAGCCACCCGTAGGTGCAGATTCCAGACAAAACAAAAGCCGCCGTGAATACCAACTTCACCGACGCGTCCAAACGAAATCCTATCAGATGGGCCGCGGCGACCAGCCAGTGGAAACCCGGGCTGTAATGGTGGAAAACAGGCGCGCCAAGCTCCTGATACGCAATCGGAAGCCACCGCGGCCAGAATACGCCCTGCTCAAAAGACCGCGCCACGGCCGCCGCGCGGTGCATATGCAGGAGCATATCGTTGTGTATTCCGGGAAGTCCCTGTTCGTCCCAGAGCGGGCTTACCAGGAGCGCAGCGAGTAGTAAGAGAAAACAGCCAATGCCAAACTTATGTCTGATAAACGTCGGGGCCATTGGGTGGGTCAAAAGGGCGCTGAAGATGACATCAATCGCATTGAGGTACTTTCTGCGTGCAGTAGACCTTTAGCAACGAATCGCGCAGTAGACGTGCACGCCGTCCAGCCCGGCGCAGACTCTTGCCTCCGCCTCTTCCGAAGCCATGAGTAGACACACATCAGCTCTATTCTCGATACAGTGGCTTAGAAGCTGCCATAGACGAAAAACGCGACTACCCAGCCATCTCTAACGCCTCGTCGCCCCTAACCACTGACCACTGCTCTTCTGGGCGGTCGGGCCTATTCGGCCCTCCCTTGTGCG
>JAPPKT010000497.1 GCA_028819675.1 Caldilineaceae bacterium
CTCTCTTTGGTTGTAAACCCAGACACAGCCGTCTGAGTCGCATATAGCTGCTGCAGACAGAGTTCTTGCGCACGGCTGGCACGCTGCTGGTTGCGCGCCGCGCCTACTTCATCAGCCCTCCCAAAAAAGATGCCGTGCGCCGCGTCGCCTCCGCCGGCGCCATGTCGCCGCCAAATGCCTGGTGCATCGTGACACAGCCGTCATAGCCTATCGTTCGCAGACCGTCGAAGATCGCCGCAAAGTCGATGCCGCCGGGCGCGTCCAGGGGACGCAGCGTGGATTTGACCATACCCCGCGTCCACGTCTCCATCGGTTGCCGGCCGTCCGGTTCGGGCGTGTGGTTCTGCAGATATACGTTGAACAGCCAGGGCTGAAACGCGCGCAGCGTCGACTCGCCGTACGCCTGGCCGCACAGGGCCAGATTGGCGGGTTCATAGATGATGCCGAAATTGGGCCGGCCGACCTCCCTGAGCACCGCCACTGACCCCTCCACCGTCTCAAACAGGCTGCGCGTGTGGCTCTGATGGGCCAGGCGGATGCCCCGCTCGCGGGCCTCGTCGGCCGCCCGCCGCGCATGCTGAATGTCCTCCTCCTTCTTCATGCAGATGCGGATCAAGTCCGCGCCCAGCGCCTCCGCCAGGTCAAGAGAAGGCGTGATGTTCCGCAGGCTGTTCGGCCCTTCGTCGCTGTTCTCCGGGACGGGAAAATCAGCCGTCACCATCGAGATGGTCAACCCGTGTTCTCTTACCGTGCCCTTAACGCGTTCCGCAGTGCCCGCAGGGCTTTGCACCCCCACAACCGACGCACGCATACACAGGGCCTTGTAACCGGCCTCCGCCGCGATGCGCGCCAGCTCCTCCAACGGTATAGCGCTTTCCCGCTTGTTGTTGAAGCTCTCCGCGACCCGTACTGAAAGTGACAGTTTCATAGGTTCGAGTATACCTGATCCCTGATTAATTGGTAAGAAAGTTTCTGTGTTATCCTGTCATCACCGTCAGCCAGTCGCTACACATGAAGGCAGCCGCTGGCAACCAGCCACAAGCAGCATACAATGCGTGTATTTCTCGACCAGCTGGGTTGCCGGCTCAACTTCAGCGAAATCAGCACACTTGCAGGCCGCCTCAGCGCTGCCGGTCATCAAATCGTCGCAAGCCCTGAAGACGCCCATGTGATCGTGCTCAACACCTGCGCCGTCACTGCCCAGGCCGCCCGCAAAAGTCGCCAGGCCGCCCGCCACCTCAACAAACGTAACCCCGATGCCCGTATCGCCATCACCGGCTGTTACGCCACCCTCGCTCCCCAGGAGAGCGCCGCTCTTCCCGGCGTCGAGCTGGTCGCAGACAACCAGTCCAAGGAGATGCTGCACTCGCTCCTCGAGCCCTGGAGCGCAGAGTTCTCCGATCCCGAAGACCTCGCCCGCATTCAACCGTACGGAATCCCCTTCGCCACCGCTTCCCCTGACGAGGACGGCGGACGCACTCGCGCCTTCGTCAAAGTCCAGGACGGTTGCCAGAACCGCTGCACGTTCTGCATCGTCACCACCCTGCGCGGCGACAGCCGCAGCCGCACCACTGCCGATGTAGTGCAGGAAGTCCAGGCACTGGTCCGCAACGGCTACCGCGAAGCCGTGCTCACCGGTGTCCACCTCGGTGCTTTCGGCAGGGATCTCCCCGGTAGCCAGCGCACCGATCTCAAGGAGTTGACCACGGCCATTCTCACCGACACCGACGTCGCCCGCCTGCGCCTCAGCAGCCTGGAACCCTGGGAGCTGGCCGAAGGCTTCTTCGACCTCTGGCAACGCTGGCCGGGACGTCTCTGCCCCCATCTGCATCTGCCGCTGCAGGCCGGAACCGACGCCCAGTTGCGCCGCATGGCCCGCCGCTGCACCGTAACGAGCTTCCGCAATCTGGTCGCCGACGCCCGCGCAGCCATCCCCGACCTCATCATTACTACCGACCTGATAGTAGGGTTTCCCGGCGAATCCGAGGCCGACCATGAAGAGGGCCTGCGCTTCGTCGAAGAGATGCGCTTCGCCCACGCCCACATCTTCCCCTTCAGCCCCCGCGCCGGCACGGCCGCCGCCCGATTCGACGGTCAGGTGCCGAAGTCGGTCAAGCGAGAACGTTCGCAGCGCATGCACCAGGTCGTCGCTCGCACAGGCCGCCTTGAACGGAACCGATTTATCGGATCGACGCGCCCCGTTCTCTGGGAGGGCAGCGGCCGGCAACTGACCGATCAGCCCGACTCCCTTCTCTGGAGCGGCCTGACCGACAACTACCTGCGCGTGACGGCCCAGGCGCCCTCCGGCCTTGACCTCGGCAACCGCATCACCCCCGTCCGCCTGGACCAACTCCACGGCGAAACCCTGTATGGTGTACCCCAGGTGCCAGAGCCTCGACCTGCGGACATTTAAGGACCCTGTACGCAGAAGTCCCATTTGCCGCGTCAGCCAGCAAGGAGCATCTGATGCCAACGGAATCGTCTGCTGACCTGAATCAGACTCCCGTGCCCGAAATTGAGCCGGGCAACCGCCGCGAGCAACTCGGCTGGTACTTCTATGACTGGGCCAATTCAGCATTTTCAACAACTGTCGGGTCCGTCTTCCTCGGCCCCTACGTCTCGAACCTGGCCGAACAGGCAGCCGGCGCCGATGGCCTGGTCAGCGTCCTGGGCATTCCCATGGCGCCCTACTCATTCGTCTCCTATTGCATCTCAATTTCCGTCATCCTGCAGGTCTTGTTCCTGCCGGTTCTGGGCGCCATCGCCGACTACTCCAGCCTACGCAAGAGGCTGATGCAGATCTTCGCCGTCGCCGGCTCCTGGGCCACCATGTTCATGTTCCTTATTGTCGATCAGACCTGGTGGCTGGGAGGCCTCCTCTTTATCTTCGCCAACCTCTGCTTCGGCGCAGCCATCGTCTTCTACAATGCCTACCTGCCCGACATCGCCGACCCCGAGGACCGCGACCGCGTCTCCTCTGTGGGCTGGGCGCTCGGCTACCTCGGGGGCGGCCTGCTTCTGACGCTCAACCTCGCCTTCTTCCTGATGCGTGACACCTTGGGTATCGACAGCGGACTGGCCGTCCGCATAAATCTGTTCTCAGGCGGCCTGTGGTGGTTCGGTTGGTCCTTCGTAACCTGGAGGCTTTTGCGTTCGCGCGACACGGCCAAGGCGCTTCCTCCCGGCGAGACCTACCTGTCAACCGGTCTCAAGCAGCTCTGGGAAACCTTCCAGGAGGCCGCCGACTATCCCCACACCGTCCGCTTTCTGATCGCCTATCTGCTGTACAACGACGGCATTCAGACCGTATTCGCGGTAGCTGCCGTCTTTGCCGCTGCCCCGCTGGTGCAGGGAGGGCTGGAGATCGAGCAGGACGTGCTGACCATGATAATCCTGATGATCCAGTTTGTGGCCTTTGGCGGCGCACTCCTCTTCGGCAGGTTGGCTATGCGCGTCGGAGCAAAAAAAGCGCTGATAATCGGCCTGATCGTGTGGACTGTCGTTGTAATCTATGCCTACCTGGGACTGCGAGGAGAGAACCGCATCCTGGAGTTCTGGATTTTGGGCGCATTCATTGCCTTGGTGATGGGAGGCACACAGGCGGTCAGCCGCGGCCTCTTCGCCAACATGATTCCGCAAGGAAAGGAGGCTGAGTTCTTCTCCATCTATGAAGTCAGTGAACGCGGCACCTCCTGGCTGGGCCCGCTTGCGTTCGGCCTGGTCAACCAGTTCACAGGCAGTCTGCGTCCCGCAATTGTCTCGGTTATTCTATTCTTCGTGGTGGGCTTGGCGCTGCTGCTGAGAGTGGATGTCCGCCGGGCCATCGCCGAATCGGGCAACAAACCCCCGGCAATTGTCTGAACCTTCTCAATACTGTGCCATTCTACAGGTCCCACTCGTAGACGTTCCCTGTTCGGGCATCGATAACGACCGTCTGGCCGTCCTCCAGTTCATCCCATTCTCCCTTCGCCTGCAGGATCGCTGGGATGCCCAACTCCACCGCCGCCAGCGCCGCTATACTGTCGGGCGCCGATTCCGCGGTGATTAACCCGCCTGCATGATAGACCAGGTCCATACTTACGTGGTTCAGCTCCTCCGCCACCAGAATGTCCTGCGTCGTCATCATCCGGTCCTGCAACGCCTGTTCAAGCGGGTCCTGTCCCGGCTTTAGCCGCACTACGCGCCCGCTCATGCGTCGGTTGCCCACACCCTGACCATGCATCAGCACCCTGGCGATGCGCCGCACCGTCATCAGGTTCGTTTCTCCCGGTACGCCCCCAACCACCCCGCCTGTCACCACCGTTACATCGCCCTGCTGGACAAATCCGGCTCGCAATGCAATGCGCACCGCGTCCTCCAGCATCTCGTCGATGGTGTTCATGCGCTGGCCCATCAACGGGAATACACCCCAGTATAAGGCCAGCTGGCGGTAAACCAGGTGACTGGGCGTCACCGCGATGATGGGGACCGACGGGCGGAACCGCGCCAGCTTCTTGGCCGTCGCCCCCCTTGCCGTCGGCGCGATAATTGCCGCCGCGCCAACGTCCTCCGCCGTTGCGACAGTGGCTTGGCTGACAGCTTCGGCTACCGATGGCGCGCCCCCCGAGCTCTTGTCCGTCCCCTGCTCCGAACTGTCCGCCACCGTGCCGAAGAAGCCGTCCACCGCCTGCTGCGAGGGCCGGTAGTGCGGTTGGGTAACACTTCGCACTCGCTCCGCCTCTTTGGCAATATTTGCCATCGTCTGGACCGTCTGAACCGGATAGTTGCCCGCGGCTGTCTCCCCGGAGAGCATAATGGCATCGCTCCCATCCAGCACGGCATTCGCAACGTCGCTGGCTTCGGCACGCGTCGGACGCGGGTTGCGAATCATCGATTCCAGCATCTGCGTTGCCGTGATCACCGGCTTATCAGTGCCGATACAACGGGCGATGATCATCTTCTGAATCATCGGCACTGCCTCCGGGCTGGTCTCGATGCCCAAATCCCCCCTTGCCACCATCAGGCCGTCCGATGCCTGGATGATCTCCTCGATGTTCTCCACCGCTTCAGGCTTTTCAATCTTGGAGATGATCGGCGTGGCCCGTCCCAGGGGCGCCCGGCTCTGCACCACCTTTCGCAGCGCCTGGACGTCGGCTGCCGTGCGCACAAAGCTGAGCGCGATCCAGTCGGCCTGATGTTCCAGAGCGAAATCGACGTCGACACGGTCCTTCTCGGTCATCGAAGGAACGGTCAACTTGGTCTGAGGAAGGTTCATTCCCTTGCGATCCTGCAAAACGCCCCCGACGATTACCCGCGTTCGCACCGTCGTCTCGGTCGCTTCAATTACCTCCAGTTCAAGCAAACCGTCATCCAGCAGAATCCGTTCTTGCGTCTCTCCCGCTGACTGCACCGACGATTCGCGCCGGCCCTCCTCGATACTGGCCGGGACCTCCTTATTCTGGATCGGCACGCGCCCAGGTTCGCCGACAATCTCTTCGGTGGTGAGTATCAACTCCTCACCGGCTGTCAGCGGGACGCCCCCTGGCTGCATTTCGCCCACACGCAGTTTCGGTCCCTGCAGATCAACCAGAATCGCTACCGGCCGGTTGCGCTCCTGGGCAATCTCACGAATCGTGTGGATATTGCGAGCGTGAAAATCGTGGTCCCCGTGACTCATGTTGATACGAGCTACGTTCATGCCCGCGTCGATCAGTTGCGCCAGAACTTCGGGATCGGTACTGGTCGGCCCAATAGTACAGACAATCTTGACCCGCAACATGCGCGAACTCCAGTCGCTGGTGGCCGGTTGCTGACGACCTCTAAACCCAGGGGACTCTACGCTGCTATCCTCCGCCGCCCCCTCGACAGCCGGCGGCGGCTCCATTACAACTCTCTTCACTATTGGTAACTGATTCTGTCACTCGTGCGCACGACCTGTATCCACGTACGGCCCGGCTTCAGTGTAATCGGCTGCTCGCCCGGACCGAGCCAGCGCGGTGGGCTCTGGTCGTTAGCGCGCCAGGTCCCTTCGTAGACCTTGCCGTCCCGGAATACCCGCAGATCCCCAAACCCGTAGAGATTGATCTTCACACTGAGCGTACCCAGACTGTCCTCAACGATGTTGGTCAGTTCGTGTTCCGCAAAGACGACAATCACATTGTCGCTGCTGATCTGCTGCCCCGTGGCCTGGTCCATGTGCACTGCGCCGCTCTGGTAACGCAGGTACCGGCCGCTGGACCCGTCGTAGCGCCACTCGACACCGTTATTCTCAGGGTAAGGAATACGAACAATCGTCGCCTCACCTGCCCAAAAATCCTGTGGCGTTCCACTGAATGAGAAGCTCGCTCTCTCCACCGGCCGCGGGCTGTTCTTCTGCCCTTCCAGCCACGGACTGAAAATCTCAAGGCAGTAGGGCAGCAGCGGCGACACGTCGCAAGTCCTCGCCATGTCGATCATCCACCGCCGCACCCTGTCGACGCTCGTCCGCAAGCGCGTGCGATAGTTGTTGCCCACGCTGTAGAAATAGGTAAGGCTCTCCGGGTCTTCCGAATCCGCGTCCAGATAAGGGAACCCGACCTCGTTCTTCAGGAGATAGCGGATACCGTCGCTGCCGCCGGAGCAAGCCAGAATGCCGTCGAACATGTACGTGGTATGGATATTGGGCCACCGTGCGCTGCGCACCGGCCCGATCTCCTTGGCTGGGATGCTCTGAAACATGCTGGTCAGCCGGGTCAGATGGAAACCGTCAACGATATACTCGTAGGTCACGTCCGCCTCGTTCAGCCCGTAATGGGCCGCACGGCTGTCAACGTCATTGTTGAGGCAGACGAGTATCGGTGTCTCCTGCAGCAAAGTCGGATCGGCCAGGGGCAGCCCGGTGTAGCGCGCCGCGCCCCCCGGTACCGGCGTAGCGGTTGCCTGCACGCTCTCCGCACTGGCGCCTGTACTCTCTGAAGCGCTGGCCGGAGGAGGGGTGGCAGTCTCGGCAGCCTGCTCCATTGCAGCCGGCTCTGCCGTCTTTGTCGGCGTTGGCGTCGCTCCCCCTTCGCCCCCGGCGCAGGCTGAAAGGGAAAGCAGGAAAAGCAGGACGAGTGAGACGGCTTTCAGATTCATTCTTGTTCCAGAGGGGGATTGTAGGTGGATAGGGTCCTGTCTCTCAGCCGCAGCCGTTTCTCCAGGGCGAAGGCCGCGCCGAGTCGTCAGAGGGAGAAATGACCTGAGTTTCAAAGTCTTCCTTCTGTTCTGGGCAGTGAGTTGGGGTAGGCGAATTCAACGATAAAAGGCGGCCGCTCCAATAGTCGATAGTATACTACACGCGCACAGATCCACTATTATCCGGCCGCCATGTTCTTGCACCTCCATCCCCTCCGACTGTCGGAATCTGCCGCCTCACCATCGCTTCTCAACTGTCCCCGTTCAGCCCTCTATCCGGCCACCAGGCCTCTGCCCACAGGTGCACTTGGGCAATTTGCTCGGCCCGCCCCTCGTCATAGCAAAGCCGCCAGCAGCGATACCGGCGACTGCGGCTGTACCCCCGTAAAATGCTTGATCTGCTGGCGGCAAGAAAATCCGGGGCTGACCAGCGCCTCGTTCTCCCCCAGGTCGCGTGCGGCCGGCAGCAATCGGCGTTCCCCGATCAGTTTCGAGACATCATAGTGCTCATATCCAAACAGTCCCGCCAGTCCGCAGCAGCCGCTGTCCAGTACGGTTACGTCGCAATCGGGTATGGCCCCAAGCAGCCGCTGCAGGGGTTGCATGCCCACAAGGGCCTTCTGATGGCAGTGCCCGTGAACCAGTACCCGTGACGGGCCTGAATTGGTCGGCTTCATGCGCGGCCCGGCCCACTCCTCAACCAGTTGGCACGCAGCCGCCACCTTGCTTGCGTCCTCCTGCGCCGCGCCTCGCAGCAACCGCGGATGGTCGTCCTGCACCGCCGAATAGCAGCTCGGTTCACAAAAAAGAATCGGAACGCCGTCTTCAGCCAGCGGGACCAGCGCCGAGGTTGTCGCCGCCGCCTGCCGTGCAGCCGCATCCAGAAAACCCTTCGATATCAGCGGCCGGCCGCAGCAGACCTGCGGTGCAACCGTAACCGCAGCGCCGCAGCGCTCCAGCACGGTAACCGCGTCGGCCAGTTGTTCCGGTTCATAGTAATTGTTGAACGTGTCCGCGAACAGCGCCACCGTCGACCCGTCAGACTGCCCATCAGCCCTGCCCCCGCGCCAGCTCTGCGTGAACGGTCTTCCGCTGAACGCCGGCAAAGGCCGCCGTCGGTCCAGTCCAAACACGGTCTCGTTCACCCGTCGAACCGGCCCCGACCCGGCCAGCCAGTTCGAAAGCGGCGCCAGCCGGCTCCCCCAACGCGCAATGCCATCAGCCCTCGATAGCACCCGATCCTTGAACGGCGCCCCATGCCGCGAGTGATACTGGTGCAGAAACTCACTCTTAAGGCGCGCCATGTCCACGCCGGTGGGGCACTCCCGCTTGCACGCCTTGCACTCCAGGCACAGATCGAGGACCGGAAGCAGCTCCTCATCACCGAAACCGGTCGCCTCCAGGCCGCCCGAAAGCGCCAGACGCAGGGCGTTGGCACGGCCACGCGTGCTGTCAATCTCATTGCGCGTAGCCATGTAGGAAGGGCACATCGTGCCCGTGAGAGTCTTGCGGCAGGCTCCCACCCCCGTGCACTGTTCCGTCGCCCGCAAAAGTCCGCCAAAGTCGGAAAAGTCGAACCCGGTGGCGTACTCCTGTCCGCCTTCACGCTCTCCGGAACCGGCCCAATCTGAGTCGGGCGAGGTCCCGTCACTGCGTTCCTGCTCCCAAAAGTCCGCCTGCCCGACAGCCGGTTCAAAGCGCAGGTTCGACGTTAAGGCAGGTGCGTGGACGATCTTGCCGGGATTGAGCAAATTGCCCGGGTCGAACGCCGCCTTGACCTCGCAGAAAGCGTTGTAGAGCACCGGGCCGAACATCTTCTCCTGAAACGGCGCCCGCACCAGCCCGTCGCCGTGCTCGCCCGAAAGCGCGCCCCCGTACTCCAGCACCAGGTCGGCCACCTCCCCTGCGATCGCCTCGAAGCGCTGCACCCCCTGCGCGCTCTTCAGATTGATGACCGGACGAATGTGCAGCAGCCCGACCGATGCATGCGCATAGAAGCCGGCCTGCGTATCGTATTTCGCCAGAATCCTCTGAAAATTCTCGATATAATCGTGCAGGCGTTCGGGCGGCACCGCCGTATCCTCGACGAACGAGATCGCCTTGGCGTCCCCGGTCTCCGACATCGTCAGCCCCAGCGCGGCGCGGCGCAATTCCCAGATACGCGCCTGCTCCTCAGCCTCTATTGCCCGGTAAATGGTGTCACCCAGCCCGTGCGCTTCCAGGTCTGCCTCCAGGCGCCCGACCTTGTCCTCCAGCTCTTCGCCCGACTCGCCGAAAAACTCAACCAGCAACACGGCCCCGGGGTCGCCCTGGATGAACCCGCGCAACGGCGCGTACTCGATCCGCCCGCGCGTCTTGTCCAGCATGAATCGGTCTATCAGCTCCACCGCAGACGGACCGTGTTCCAGGATTACCGGTGTAGCGCGCATCGCCTCCAGCAAATCAGTGAACTCTACGCTGCACAGGGCGCGGCGCGGCGGCAACGGCGCCAGCCGCATCCTTGCCGCCACCGTCAGCGCGAGTGTACCTTCGGAGCCGACCAGAATCCGGGCCAGATTGAACGCTTCTCGGGGCCTCCCATCCTCTTCGACGGGAGTGAACTCGTCCAGATTGTACCCGCCCACTCTGCGCAGAATACGCGGATACCTCTGCCGGATCTCCGCCTCCAGTTCACTGCCCAGCCGCTGCACAGTCCTGTAGGCTTCGCCCTCCAGGTCCTGTTGCGCCAGCTTCGAACGCAGCTCCTCCTCTGAAATCGGGCCCAGGCTCGCCCTGCTGCCGTCGCAGAAAACGACGTCGACCGCTTCAACGTAGTCGATCGTCTTGCCGTATATGATCGAGCGCGTACCCGCCGAGTTGTTGGCGATCATCCCGCCGATCGTGGCCCGGTTTGACGTTGAAAGGTCTAAGGGAAGGTGCAGTCCATGCGGCTTGAGCAAGGCATTCAGTTCATCCAGCACGATCCCGGGCTCGACCGTGACCGTCGCGCCCACCGTGTCCAGGTCAAGCACACGGTTCATGTAGCGCGAGAAATCCAGCGACAGGCCCGCCCCTATCGCCTGTCCGGCCTGCGAGGTCCCACCCCCGCGCGCCGTGATCGAGACGCCGTGCTGCCGGCAAATGCGCACCACCTCCGCGACGTCCTCTCGGCTTCGCGGAGTCACCACGCCCAGGGGGACGATCTGGTAGACGCTCGCGTCCGTCGCGTGCATCGCCCGGCTGGCGCCGTCAAAGTGGACCTCACCGGCAACCGCCGCGCGCAAACTGCCAGCAAGTCTCTGGACGTCAACTTGGCTCGTTACCTGACTGTCTTGTTGGGGCATCGTAAGAGGGAAGATGCGTTACGGGTCCTTCGCCAGGAATGCCAGCGCCTCTTTGACGCCGCCGCTGAGATGGGGTACATCGCAGGCCGCCAGCCCCATCTCGACTCCGCAGAGTGTGCCGGCCAATGTCAGCTCATTCAGATCACCCAGATGGCCGATGCGAAAGGCCTTTCCTTTCAGCTGTCCCAGGCCGGTGCCGAGAGACATGTCGAACCGTTCGAGGATCACCTGGCGAAGTAGGTCGGCGTTGAAGCCTGCCGGCATTGAAACGGCTGTGAGGGCGTTCGAATAGGCTTTGGGGTCCCGGCAGTAGATATCCAGCCCCCAACCGCGCACGGCCCGCCGCGTCGCTTCCGCCAGGCGGGCATGCCGGGCGAAAACGTCCGCCAGCCCTTCCTCAAGCAGCATCGACAAGGCCTCATCGAGGGCGAACAGTAGATTGGTGGCCGGGGTATACGGGTAAAAACCGTCGCGGTTGAACTCCAGGATTCGGCCCCAGTCCCAGTAGGAGCGGGGCTGCCCTGCAGAATGTGATGCCTCCAACGCCTTCTGGCTGGGCGCATTGAAGCCGAGACCGGGCGGTATCATCAGCCCTTTCTGGGAACCCGCGATGGTGACGTCCACGCCCCATTCATCATGCTTATAGTCGATTGCACCCAACGAAGAGATTACGTCCACCATTAGAAGCGCGTCGTGACCGGTACGGTCCAGCGCGGCGCGTGCGCCCGCGACGTCGTTGACCACGCCGGTGGACGTCTCGTTGTGGACAAGTGCCAGCGCGCGGATTTCGCGCCCGCCGTCTTCCGCGAGACGGTTCTCAAGCGCCGCCAGATCGATAGGGCAGCGCCAGTCTCCCTGCAGCTCCTCTACGGTCATTCCCACCCCAGCCGCCACGTTCTGCCAGGTGGAGGAAAACTGACCGTTGGATCCGAACAGGACCCTGTCGCCGGGAGAAAGCGTATTCGCCAGTGCAGCCTCCCACGCTCCGCTGCCGGATGAGGGATAGATGACCACCGGTCCATCCGTCTGGAACACCTCTTTCAGCCGTTCCAGGATGCTGAGAGTCATCTTGGCGCAATCAGGCCCGCGATGGTCTATCGTAGGGCGCGAGAGCGCGCGCTTGACGCGCTCGGGCAGATTGGTCGGGCCTGGTATCTGAAGAAAATGGCGGCCAGGGCCGGAATCGGACATGGTTGATTTCCTGGAAATAAATGGCCTCAGGACAGCTCTTCCTGAAGGCGGCGCATCACGATTTCGGTCTCTCCCTCTTGCAAGGTATGGACCGCTAAGTGCAGGCTTCCCTCGTCCGATCGACAGAAGATCGACGGTGAGCCGTTTTGGAGCGCTTGCGATACCTCTTCAGCGGTTCGACCCTTTGCTTCCTCGTCCCAACTGACGTCGAGCCGCATCCACGGGCCCTCACCGTCCGCCTGCCACATGTTTTCCGCACTCACATCCGGGATTCCGGCCAGACCGGCAGAAATCTGCGCGATGCGCTCAGACTGGACCTGTAACCGCTGCTCGTGGTCGGACTCCAACCAGTGACGAAGAGCGATCGTGGTACCGATCACCTCCTGCCGGTCCACCTTGTAGCCGCGACCGATGCTGTTGTTGCCCGTCTCGAAGCCCGTAAACCCGTTGAGCCGCGCCTTGCTGACATACTCCCCATCCCCGCACAGAATACCGGTCGAATTGCCGGAACCGAGATACTTGCCGCCGAAGCAGACCAGGTCGGCCCCGCTTGTCGCCACCCGCCGCATCCGCTCCAACGGGTAAATCTCCGCCGCCGCGTCTACCAGAACAGGGATGCCCGCCGCATGCGCAATATCAATCGCATCCGGCAGTGATACCGTATTCGGGAAGCGTTCCCCCGCCGCGAAATATAGTATCCCCGCCGTCTGCGGCCCTATCGCGTCCCGCAACTGCTCCGCTGTGCAGCTGTCGTCGTCGCCCACCTCCACCAGCTTGCCCCCCGGAACCGTGACGCTGCGATCATAGCGGTAACGGGTCGGCTTCTGAATGAGAAACTCGTCTTTCATCCCTGTCGTATCGGGCAGCTGCTGGATGCGCTCCGCATCGCTGCCGGCCAGGATCGCCGCCGCACCCTGCACCAGTGCCGCATAGCACCCCGACGTAACCAATCCGCCTCCCGTTCCCAGCATGTCGGCGATCGCCTTGCCCGCGCCGTCAAACACGTCGTCCATCAACGTGTAGGCTGTGTTGGCGGACTCCATCGCCTCACGCACCTCAGGCGACAGCACCGAGCCCCCCAGGATCGTCATGTGGCCGCCGGCATTGATGATTGGCCGGATTCCCAGGCTCTCATAGATGTCAGGACTGGACATTGTTCAGCGCTCCTTAATTCAGTTGAAGAAATCCTTGTCTTCCGGCGCCAGATGCTTGCTGGCAGCGGTCTTGTTTACCGTGACGCCCAGGCCGGGCCGGTCCCACACCGTGATATAGCTGTTCTCAACGATCGGGTCCGGCAGCCCGTCAACAATATCATACCACCATTCCTGTCGCGCCACCGGATACTCGAACGCAATATAGTTACGCGGCAGCGTCGCCGCCACCTGCACCAGCGCAGCCAGCCCGATCAGCCCGTCCCCCGTCCCGTGGGGCGCCATCAGGATTCCGTGCAGATCTGCGTATTCCGTCACCCACTTCAGCTCCGCGATTCCGCCAATGTCGGCCGGGTCCGGCCCCACGATATTTACAGCCTGCATTTCAAATAGCGGCTTGAAGTGCTGGCGCAGGTAAATCTGCTCGCCCGTGTGAATCGGCGTCGACGTGCTCCGGGTCAGCTCGCGGTAGAGTTCGGCCAGCACATAAGGCGTGTAGTCGCCGGTTATCGTATCTTCCAGCCACATAATGTGCATCCCCTCCACCGCCTTGGCCAGCCGGATTATGTCTGGCACGGTCCAACCGGGCCCGCAGTCCAGCGCCAGCCCCACCCTGTCGCCCAGCACCTCCTTCATTGCCTCAATGCACGCCACAACATGGTTGAATCCCCTCTCCGTCAGCAGCCCGCGCTCAGTCTGATGGCTTACCCCCAGGCGCTCCCCGTAGGAGAACCCTTCCAATTCGTCCGGCATACGGCTGTGGTACCCTATCCCCTGTTTGATGATGGCAAAGCCTTCCGGCGACTCCGCCATGCGCGCCATGTTCTCGGCATAGTGCTCTGGCTCCTGCCCGGCCAAGGGGAAGCGGCGTGCACCATTATAAACGAGCACCTTGTCCCGCACCTTCCCGCCAAGCAGCTTGTATACTGGCAGATTCGCGGCCTTCCCTGCGATATCCCACAGCGCCATCTCAATCGCGCTGACCGCGCTGCCCCACGGCTTGAAACTCCCCAGCCGCCGAATCCGCAGCATCACCCGCTCCACGTCCGTCGGGTCCTGCCCCAAAATGTAGTCGCGATAAAAGAGCACGTGCGGCTTCAGATAGGGCTTAAAATGCTCCGCCTGCCCGTACCCCTCAATGCCGGCATCGGTCGTAATCCGAACGACCGGACTCCCGCCCAGAATCGCGCACTTGAGATCGGTGATTCGCATAAGAAATACCCCGCAAACGAGAAAATTGCTCCGAGGCTGAACGAACGCCCTCCAGCCGGCCCTCAAACCTGCCGCGCCGCCGGCAACTAAGTTTTGGCTAGCGCGCACACACTGTAAGATTGTACTGCGTTTCATCAATGAATGCCAGCATCCCAACTGCAAAAACGCACACCAAAAGGGAGGACTCCCAGCCTCTGACCACTGACTACTGACTACTAACTGCTGACTGCTGCAGTTCTGGGCGGTCGGGGCGATTTGGGCCGCCCATGTTGGGGGGGGGGGGCCCCCCCCCCCCCCCCCCCCCCCCAAAAAAAAAAAAAAAAAAACCACACAACAAACCAACAGACGCGG
>JAPPKT010000202.1 GCA_028819675.1 Caldilineaceae bacterium
GTTGTGCCGGCGCCGTCCGCATACCC
The DNA here is from genome assembly GCA_028819675.1 of Caldilineaceae bacterium. Next base: position 27 of record JAPPKT010000202.1, read on the forward strand.
TTTTCCACGAGCAGCGCTTCCAGCCACTCTTCTTCAGCCTTGCTCAATGAGACCGGCGGAGGCTTGCTGTAGTCAAGCAGCAGGTGATAGGCACCTACCTCGTAACAGCGAGCAAGAACAGAATTAAGGTCCACCACAGCGTCATTGTCTTCGGGCAACAGTGGAACCTTGCAGCGCGGCAGCCGGACCCTGAGAGGTATCGCGTATACTTCCACGCTTGTACGTCTTTGGGGACGACTGATGCATATGTTGTAGCGCCAGTCGTGGGGGGAGTGCAGTTCGAAGAAGCGAGCATATGTTGCAGTGGGCCGCGACAGGAGATCGATCTCAACCAAGTTAACGGGCGTGCCCAGAATCTTGTCCTGCTTTTCAAAATACTGGTCTCGCCCGCGTCCAATCTTATTGGCAGGGCTCAACACTTCGATCAATGTCACAACCTTTCCTGACGCGACATTGACGACCTGGATGTATGGAACGCGTCGTTCGTCATCCAAGAATCTGATCGTTTGTGGCTCATCAGCTACAAGAGAGCCGTAAGCGACCTGCGTCTCCGACAGTTGGTGCGGAGGCTCAACAACCATGACGTCGGGTATGACTTCCTTGCCATAGGGCTTCAACTCAATCCTTTCGTCAATGCGAGCAACATATTTGGGAAGCAGTTGCGGTTGAAGTATCTCGGATGAGTAAGCGATGAGGCGCTGGTGCAGATCCGGCCAGCGTGCGCCATGTTCCAGATATGGGTCCATGCCAGGGAATGGGCTGGGCATACCAATCTCCTTATCAGAAGTGCAGGGTGTGACCTCTCTTATACCGTGTAAATCAGCTTTGGTCAACGAAACATGTAGAACGCGTTCGTTCTACTATATTATCGGGGTATTTGACATGCACGGCCCAACGTCCTTTCCTTGTTTCTGCTCGGTCAGATCAACTCTTTCTTCTTCAGAGAGATTTTTGCAGAAGGTTGTCATGAGTGGCATCAAGGGTTAGACTGTCCATCACTCAACCATTCATGGAAATCCAAGCATGTACAACAATCGCTACGGACATATGGTCCACGAGTACACGGTCGGCCGCGTGCGCAGCATCCTGCAGGAACGGGCTGCAAGGCTAGATGCAATTCAGACGCGGGCTCAGGCCGAGGCATACGTGGAGGAGGTGCGCGCTAAGGCTTCGCGCTGTTTCCCGGCGTTGCCGGAGAGAACAGATTTGAACGCGCGGATTACCGGAACGATGGATCTTGGCGATATCCGGTTGGAAAAGGTGGTTTACGAAAGCCGACCCGGTTTCCTGGTCAGTGCCAACCTTTACCTGCCCGCGCGGTTCGAGGACGAGCTGCCTTGCGTTCTTGGACTGTGCGGACACTCCGATACGGGCAAAGCTTATGGGCCTTACCAATTCTTTGCTCGCGGTTTGGCTGCTAAAGGCTTTGCTGTCCTCATTATGGACCCGGTGTCGCAGGGGGAGCGGCGGCAGTTCTACGCCGAAGAGGGTGTGCCTGAAGGGGAGGCCGGGCCCAGGTCGACGGTGGCCCACAACATGATCGGCAATCGTATGCTGCTAACCGGCGACTTTGTGGGCAGCTGGTTCGCCTGGGACGCGATCCGCGGGCTTGACTATCTGCTGGCTCGGCCGGAAACGGACGCGACACGCGTCGGGGTTACCGGCTGCTCCGGCGGGGGGACGCAGACGACACAGGTGACAGCGCTTGATCCGCGCATTACGATGGCGGCGCCGGACTGCTATATCACGAGCTGGCTGTGCAACCTGGAGAACGAGCTGCCGGCGGATGCCGAACAGAACCCGCCGCGCGCATTGGCGTTCGGCCTGGACGAGGCCGACCTGCTGCTGGCCTATGCGCCGCGCCCAACCATGATCCTGGCCGAGGAGAACTGCTACTTTGATCTGCGGGGCGCAAGGCAGGCGCATGCCGAAATGGAGAAAATTCATACGTTGCTCGGCTCTCCCGACTCGACCGAAATCAGCGTGGGCCATTTGGACCACGGTTTCCATAAGCATGCGCGCGAGGCGATGTACCGCTTCTTCATCAAGCATGCAGGGTTGGATGTCGAGTGCCAGGAACCGGTGATGGAGGAGATTCCGGAGACACAGCTTAACGCCGCCGGGGGGGAGGTGGTCCCCTTCGGCAGCAAGAAGATTTTCGGCTTCACGCAGGCGCGGGCCAGAGATCTAGGGGCGCAGCGTTCTCGCCTTGAATACGATGCACTGCAGGACGCTGTAAGAGAGCATTTGCAGATTGAATTGCCGAACTCACCGCCCCACTACCGTTACCTTCGCCGCAGCGGTGGGCAGGATGCTACAACCGGCAAGGGATACCAGTTCGCGATCGAGACCGAACCGGGCATCCAGGTCATTCTGACCATATTCGGCGACCTGGAAAACCAGTGCCGCCGGCCTGTGGGTGAGGTCGCACTCTTCGTCGGCCATCTCTCCGGCGAAGAGGACTGTGCCGTGCTTCCCTGGCTACAGGGACGTATCAGCGAAGGCCAGCGCATCCTCGCCGCCGACCTACGCGGCACGGGCCAGAGCTTCCCCACTTCCTGCGGTTCAAGTGAACTGCTCGAACCCTATGGGGCCGACTATCTCTACGCCAGCTTCGGCAGCATGATGGGCGAGAGCTATCTGGGAAGGCGGGTCTATGACCTGTTGCGCACGATGGACTGCCTTAAGGACGGCGGCGCGACCGTTCATCTGATTGGACGCGGTATCGGCTCGGTGCCGGTGGCGCTGGCCGCACTGCTGCACAGTTCGCAGCCCACGTGCGAACTGGTCCACTACCTTCCCAGCTATCAATTGTTGATTGACAATCCCTTGCACAATTGGCCGTTCTCGTGTTTCATTGAAAACTGTCTTGAAGTGTTCGACCTGCCCGACATCTACTCTGCACTTGACGACAGGTTGAAGAAGTGTGATCCCTGGGGGCCCTGGATCTGACGGCGCCGCCCTCACCGGATCCACATGGCCACATCCCAGATTAGGGGAGAACCGAAAATGTCATATCGCGACCCTGATTTCCTGCGCGACCACATTCGCAGCATCATCTCCTTTTACCACCCGGCCTGCATCGATAACGAGTACGGGGGTTATATCAACCAGATGCGTGATGACGGCTCGGTATTCGACCGCATGACCAAGCACCTGGTCGGGACCTGCCGATTTGTGTACTGTTACTCGGTCGCTTCAATTGAGCTGAACGAGCCCGCCTACAGGGATGCTGCCGCTCATGGGCTGCGATGCCTCACGGAGATGCACCGGCAGCCGGACGGCGGATCCGCGTGGGTGCTGAGTGGCCGGGATGTCGAGGACGGCGACCGCCACTGTTACGGGCACGCCTTCGTGCTGCTGGCCGCGGCCTGCGCGGCCAAGGCGGGCGTTGACGGCGCAGTTGAACTTGCCTCGGAGACATACGAGCTTCTGGAAACGCGCTTTTGGGAGCCGGAGGCGCAACTCTACTCCGATTTAATCGCGGCAGGTGACTGGAATGCAGTTGATCCCTACCGCGGCCAGAATGCCAACATGCACATGTGTGAAGCGATGCTGTCCGCTTTCGAGGCCACCGGCGAGTCGCGCTACCTCGATCGCGCCCATCTTCTGGCGAAGCGCATCTGTGTTGAACTGGCTGACAAGGCTGACGGACTGGTCTGGGAACACTACCGCACTGACTGGACGCACGACTGGGACTACAATAAGGACGATCCGCAGAACCTGTTTAAGCCATACGGATACCTGCCGGGGCATTTCACGGAGTGGACCAAGCTGCTCTTGATCCTGGAGCGATACCGTCCAGAGGACTGGATGCTGCCCAGGGCCCGACATCTCTTTGACGTAGCTCTCGAGAAGAGCTGGGACGACGAGAACGGAGGCATGCATTACACCTTCACGCCCGACGGAGCTATCCTTGATCGCGACCGTTACTACTGGGTGTTGTCTGAAACGTTCGCGGCTGCGGCCGCGCTGGCACTGCGTACAGGAGACGACGGTTACTGGGCGTGGTATGACAAGGCCTGGGCGTACTCCGACAAGCACTTTGTTGATCACGAGTACGGTGGATGGTACCGGATTCTGGACGCCAACAATCAGAAATACGACGACCTCAAGAGTCCACCCTCCAAGACCGACTACCACCCCCTTGGCGCCTGCTATGAGACGCTGGAGGCGATGCGACTGGCGGGCGCAGAATAACAGCGGGAACGAAGATCCCTGTAATCAAGTAGACGTTTGAACCACTTCTTCGAAGAAACATAGTTCGGATCTGACCGCGCTGGCCCTGTCAGACAGGGAGCCAACGCGGTTTGTTCATTGGCCCTCGCAACAGACAGCATGGGTTCCACCGCGGCGCCGGCCCTGGCAACCTTCTCTTCCCCGCAGTTCTACGCAGTCCACTACGATGTATTCAGCGAAACCGATGGCTATGGGTTCCGTCGAACACCACTACCACCGGATCGGGCTGCAGGAGTTCCCTTGTCGCTTTTCTTGTGTTTGCCCTGACTTGATAACTATGTATACTTTGCGTGAACTACCTTTTGCTCCGATACTTTCCGCTCCTATCTCCAGGCCGTAGAATGAGTAATCGGCTATAGCCGTCCTCAATTGCTCTTCTAAAAAGGGGAAAACTGCCCTTTGAACTCCCTTGCAATGGATTGCTGAATCAGGAAGTACCTTCGTTCGCAAACGCCAGTTTGTAGGACAAAGGAGGTGAACTTGGAAGCAACTTCCAGAGACTGCACTGTCAAGCCGGCAGCAACCGAAACTGCATCGCCACTGGAAAGGAGAAGCGCAAAATGAGCAAGCAACTTTCACGTCGTGACTTTCTGCGCATCGGCGCCGGGAGCATGGGGGCAGCGGCACTGGCCGCCTGTGCCATGCCAACGACCGTCGAGGTGCCCGCGGCACCTGTCAGACCCGAAATCGTTCAGTTGGAGTATGCCGGGGTTCACGCCCCCTCAGGTCTGGTTGGTGAGTTGAAGAGAGAGCTCGTGGTTCAATTCAACGATGCAAATCCGGACCTACGTCTGGAGTATACCTGGGGCGCGGCGCGCACGGCAGGAACGCTGGCATCAGAGGCGCTGATGGCCGACATCGCGGCCGGGATTCCACCGGACCTGGTCGACTTCGAACCGGCCTCTGTCCCGCTGTGGGCGGAGAACGAAGCCCTGGTTGATCTCTCCGACAGAATGAGCGCCGCCAACCTCACCACCGATCTGTTCTATAAAGCAGTCAATGACCAGAACCTGTGGAAAGGCAAGTGGTACGCATTCCTTTATTCGATGGACGGACGCGTTCTCTATTACAGGAAGGACCTGTTCAGAGAGGCGGGCCTCGATCCGGATAACCCGCCCACGCATATCGATGAGATCGGCGCGGCGGCCGAGGCGCTGACGAAGAAAACCGGCGAACGGTACGAGTCGATCGGATTCATCCCGTGGGCGTTCCAGGGGCGCTGGGTCTACACGTGGGGATTCAGCTGGGGGGCAGAGTTCATGAATCCCGAGACCCTTGAACTGACCGTGAACCACGACCAGGTCGTGGCCCTGTGGGAATGGATGCGGGACTGGCGCGACCAGTACGGCGGCATCAACGTGATTACCTCCTTTACCGAGGCGTTCGGAGCGCAGGCCCAGGACCCGTTTATCATGGGCGTAGTGCCGATGATGATCAACGGCAACTGGATGATCTCGAACTTCAGGAAGTACGCCCCGGACCTGGACTACGGCGCCAGCTGGATTCCCTACCCGCGCGAGGGCGGGCAGGAGGCCACCTGGACCAGCGGCTGGAGTTGGGCCATCCCAGTTGGCACAGACTACCTCGACGATTCCTTCCGGGCTTTGAGCTACCTGGCGGAGCGCGGAAACATACAGTGGTACAACCTGGGCCGATCGAATTTCTCACCGTACATTGAGCACGGTGAGAGCCCCGAATTCCGCGAAAACCCGGCGATGAGCTTCTTTGTCGATACCCTGCCTTTCGCCGGCATCATGCCGCCGACGCCGATGAGCGACATGGCCTGGGCGGGCCTGAGCGACGCCTTTGACGATCTCATGCACGACAAAGTGGATGTGAAAGAGGCGCTGGATGCCTTAAACGTCCGGCTCAACGAGGAACTGCAGCAATACCTGTAAAGCAGAAAAGTTGAACAGATAGTTCAGTGTTCAACTTCAGGGCAGTGCATAGGGAAAAGTGAGGGGCGCGGAGAGTTCCCCCACTTTTCCCTATTGTGAACTACCTTCATGGCAGGGAGCAGATGACTGCAATCAGGTCGATCCGTGAAAGTAAGATCGTACGCCGGAAGCTGATGTGGGGGCTCATCTTCATTTCCCCCTGGCTGATCGGCTTGATAGGCTTTACTGCCTATCCGATCGGCGCTTCTCTGGCATACAGTCTGACCGACTATGCAATCATGTCGCCTCCGAAGTGGGTGGGACTTGAGAACTACGTTGAGATGCTCACTGACGACGATCTGTTTTCCAAGAGCCTCTCCAACACGGTGATCTTTGCCCTGTTGAGCGTTCCCACGTCGATTGCAGTGGCTTTCGGGCTTGCCCTGATGCTGAATCAGAGGGTGATGGGCAAAGCGGTCTTTCGCACAATCATTTTCGTGCCTACGCTGGTGCCGAGCGTGGCGCTGGCCATTATGTGGCTGTGGCTGTTCAATCCCCAGTTTGGCGTCGTCAACGGCATGCTTTGGGAACTTTTTGGCATCAATGGGCCTGGGTGGCTGACGGATGAAGACTGGTCGAAGCCCACTCTTCTCCTGATGTCGCTGTGGACCGTCGGTTACGGTGTGGTCATCTTTCTGGCGGGCTTGCAGGACATTCCCCAGTCGCTATATGAGGCCGCCGATATAGACGGCGCAGGTGTAGCCCAGAAGACCCGTCACGTGACTATTCCTCTTCTCACCCCGGTCATCTTCTTCCAGCTTGTCATTTCCATTATCGCGATCTTCCAGATATTCACCGCTCCTCACGTCATGACAGGGGGAAGCGGGCAGCCGGCAAAGTCGTTGCTCTTCTACGTCATGTATTTGTACCGCCAGGCCTTCGTTTACATGAAGATGGGCCACGCCAGCGGCATGGCCTGGTTGCTCTTTCTGATCATTCTCGCTTGTACGTTGGTTATCTTTCGCACGTCAGGATGGGTCCATTACAGCGGCGGCGAGAGAGGAACGACAACCAAGACGTGACGCGCCGGGGGGAGATTAGGTGACTACCCGGTCTTTTCCCGCCGCGCGGGGCCGTAACCATCCTACATTGCTATGCTAACGAAAGCGGACTCGGCAGCGCATGAAGTTGACTGGACAGTCCTGCTCACGCGCTTCATTTTTCTCATAACCCTTCTGACCATTTCGGTCCTGTTCATACTGCCCTTCTTTTGGATGCTAATGACATCTCTTAAGGCGCCCGTGGAGTTGATGAAGTGGCCGCCCGGATGGTTTCCCGACACATTCCGATGGCAAAACTACGAGGATGCGGTGACCTACATCCCATTCTTCCGATACGTGGGCAATACGATGGCGATAACGCTCGGCTCTATCCTCGGCGTCCTCATCTCCTGCCCCATGGTTGCCTATGGATTCTCACATATCGACTGGCCGGGACGGGATTTCCTATTCGTTGTCATGCTGATGACAATTATGATTCCATTTCCAGTCACGATGATCCCACTTTACGTGCTTTTCGCCAGGATTGGCTGGATTAACACCTATTTGCCGCTTGTTCTGCCACTGTTTTTCGGTGTTCCTTTTTACATATTCCTTTTGCGGCAGTTCTTCATGACAATTCCCGGAGAGTTAACCGACGCCGCCCGTATCGACGGAGCGTCGGAGCCCCGCATCTACTGGCAGTTGATTTTGCCCTTAACGAAACCGGCGCTGGCCACTGTTGTCCTCTTTCAGTTTCTGAGCAGCTGGTCGGACTTTCTCGGGCCGCTGCTCTATCTGAGAGATAGCGACATGTTTACGATTGCGGTCGGGCTGCAGATGTTTCACTCCGAGCACGATACGGAGTTTCACCTGCTGATGGCGGCCTCCACTATACTTACGGTTCCCATCATTGTTATCTTTTACCTGGTACAACGCACCTTCATTCAGGGCATTACTTTGACCGGGCTGCAGGGAACCTGATTTGCCGGCGTCGTGGAAACTTGCAGTTTTCCTGAATGCGAGTAGCGTTAGGGGAGACGAGACATTTACTTATCGGTTGCATTTTGTTCACGTCTGCCACTTGGCCCGTTCTTCCATATCGAAGCGAACAGAAGGGAAGGCGTCAATAGGAGGACCCAGTATGAAGGCTGATCAGGTTGACTTGACCCGAAAGAAGTATCAGGACGAGGGATTCTACATTCATCCGGAGCCGCTGCTTCCGCAAGAGGTGGTGGAGAAGGCCGTTGCCGGCATGGACGCGTTGAGGGCAGGCGACTATGAAACGGGTATTCCGCCGCGTCCTTCGTCGTGGAGCCCTGGGGACGACCCCGACGCGCTCTGCAAGATTGAGATGCCGCAGATCGCAAGTCACGCCATCATGGAGCTCGTGTCACATCCGGCACTGGGGGCCAAGGCGGCAGAGATCACCGGAGCGGAGGCGCTGCAAGTATGGTGGGTGCAGCTGCTTTACAAGCCGCCAACGGCCGCGGGACAGGAGGTCCGGACCCATGTCGGCTGGCACCAGGACTACAACTACTGGGGGATTTGGGAGGATGACAGCGAGCTGTTCACGGCCTGGGTGGCGCTGAGCGACGTTGCCCCGGACTGCGGCCCGATGAACTTCGTGGTTGGTTCTCACAAGTGGGGTTTGTCCACCAAGAGCGATTTCTTTTCTCAGGACTACGATGCCTTGCGCGAAGCCATCCGCGCTGAGCAGGATCAGGAGTGGCAGGAGGAACCTGCAATTTTGCCGCCGGGCAGTGCAAGTTTTCACCAGAAGCTCACTTTTCACGGCAGCGGCCCAAACCTGTCGTCGCAGCCGCGGCGAAGTTTCGCCGTGCACATGCGCACGGAAAAATCCCGCCCAAAGGACAATGTCCGCCAGGGGCTAACCACATTCATCGACGATCCACGCTACTGCCCCATCGTCTTTGGAGAAGCCGACGCGCTGAAATGCGCATAATCGAACCGCGCTTCCTCCCTACGCCAGATAGCGACAGAACCAGTCAAACTACCAATATAAGTGTGGTCTAGTTACACGGTGATCACACTTTAGTATTTCTTTATAGGAGAACAGGTCCATGACCGTCAAACCATACAACATCGAACAGTCCAAAGCCTTGCTTGACCGCTCCGATCAGCTGATTGTGCGCGGATGCCAGGGGCACAAGCGCAGCCACGACATGCTCGAGCTAGGGTATCCCGTCTTCACCCAGCGGGCGGCCGGCGCCCGTTTCTGGGATGTGGACGGAAACGAGTATCTGGACTATCTGATGGGCTTCGGGCCTATCCTGCTCGGATACAACGATCCTGTCATCAACGCGGCGGTGCAGGCGCAGATGGAGGAAGGCACAATCTACAGTACTGCCCACCCGAAGGAACTTGAAGTCGCGGAGACGTTGATCGACCTTATTCCTGCGGTGGAGATGCTCGGCTTTCTGATTGGTGGCAGTGCGGCCACTTCGGCGGCGGTACGGCTCGCCAGGGCTTACACCGGGCGCGACAAGGTGATCCGCAGCGGTTACCACGGGTGGCACGACTGGTCGCGCACGGAGGACGAGGGTGCACCGTCTGTGATCGCTCCGCTTACGATTGAGGCTCCCTACGGCGATCTGGATGCGCTTGAGGACATCTTCAAGCAGAATGACAACGAGGTCGCGTGCTTGATCATGGAGACGATTCGCGACAGCGGGCCGCCGGAAGGATTCCTGCAAGGCTGCGTAGATATGGCTCATCAGTACGGCGCGCTGTGTATTTTTGACGAGGTCAAGGTCGGTTTTCGGGTTGCCTTCGGCGGGGCAGGGGAGTACTACGGGGTCACACCTGATCTGACGGCCTTTGCAAAGGCTTGCGCGAACGGATATCCAGGCAGTTTTGTTGGCGGACGCAAGGATATCCTGGATTCGCCGCAGTGCCAGTCGAGCTGGATGGCGGCGACCTTTCACTGCGATCTGCCCAGCCTCGTCGCGATTGAGACGGTCATCAAAGAGGTTAAGCGGCGCGACGGGATCGCTTACCAGTGGAAGATCGGCAACCGCCTGATCGAAGGCATCAATGCGGCTTGTGAAGAGGGCGGACTTGGCTACCGGTTGACCGGTACAGGGCCGATGCCGACGCCGGTCATGGACGAGGAAGACAAGGACCGTTGCATCGCCATGCTGCAGGGGTGCCTGGCGCGCGGATTCTACCTTCATCCCATGCACCCGATGTTTCTGACCCTCTCTCACAGCGAGCAGGATATCGAGGACACGATCACAGCGGTTCAGGAGTCGATTGCGGATCTGACGTGAGGATGCAGGAGGCGGAACGACTCATAGGCAGAATAAACTGAGCAGGCGTAGAGAGTTCCTACACACACACTGAATAGAGCAGATGAGCGAACGAATCGATGTGCCCATTGTGGTGAATCAGGAGCAGGTCGAATTCTATGTGGACAACGGCTATCTTGCCGTGTCCAACCTGTTGGACGCGGCTGAGTTGGATGAGTTGAAGCGGGACATTGTCAAGGTCGCCCGCGGGGGTTATCCCAATTTGACAATCGATCCGGTGCCGCCAGAGTTCAGCGATGAAGAGGTTCTTTCCAAGATACTGGCCATCCATCAACCGCACTATGTCAGTCCTATAATGGAGAAGTATACACGCCACCCGAAGATCAGCGGCGTACTCAGCCAGATTACGGGCGCGCACCTGGCGCACTGGTCGGGTAACGTAAAGTGCATGCAGTCGATGCTGTTTATCAAGCCGCCGGGCTACCAGGGACAGTCCTGGCATCAGGACGAAAACTACATTCCGACCCGCGACCGTTCGCTGATCGGGGCGTGGATTGCGATCGACGATGCCTATGTGGAGAACGGCTGTATGTGGGTGCTACCAGGTTCGCAACGGCCGGGCTATCTATATCCGACGCGCCGACACGGCAACCCGGACGAGTTCGACACGCACGACGAGATGGCGACCGGGTTCGATGAGGCACTTCAGATTCCGGTTGAGGTGAAGGCCGGCAGCGTCGTGTTCTTTAACGGTTATCTGCTCCATCAGTCGCTGCGAAACCGGACTGAAGACAGTTACCGGCGCGTACTGGTCAACCATTATTTGAGCAGCGAATCGTTGCTGCCGTGGGTCAAGATGTCCGATGAACAGCCGGTGGCACGTGTCGACGTGCGCCGTGTCATTCCGGTGGCGGGCGTTGATCCATACGCCTGGAAGGGATACGAAAAGAGTCCTGCGGAGGAGACCAGACTCTATATCCGGAAAGCGACACTCGACGAGGATTGAAGCAACCCAGTAAGATGAAGGAATCTCCGCGTCTGTTCTCCACTTAGTTCGCTCCAGAGGTTCGGAGGCAATATCTGCATGGCTGATCAGGGTGCCGCGGCGTCAGATTGCCGCGTAGAGCATATCAGTTTTCATGGATGGGAGGCCGTCAGGCTGAGCAACGGCCTGGTCAGCCTGGTTGCGGTACCGGACGTCGGCGGTCGTATCATGGCTTATAACCTGGGGGACTACCCCTATCTGTGGTTCGACCGCAACCTCGCGGGAAAGCTTTTCTCTCCAGAAGAGAATATGGGCGACGGGAGCATTGTTGCCTGGAAAAACTACGGCGGCGACAAGACGTGGCCGGCGCCCCAGGGCTGGGACAGCCCCGACCAGTGGCATGGTCCGCCGGATCCGGTTCTCGACACCGGGCGCTACGCGTTGGAGATCCTGGACTCGCCGGCAACCGCGGCTTCGATCCGCATGGAGAGCCTGCCCGACCCCCGTACCGGCGTGCAGATCTCCCGCCAGGTTACTCTCCATGCTGGAGGCGGCCGCGTCAGCCTCCATTTAGAGATGACGAATGTCTCCGACCAGGTGCGATCCTGGGGCATATGGGACATTGTCCAGGTGGATGCTACCAGCCTCGACGACAACGGCGAGGAGACCCACAACGAACAGGCATGGCTCTACATTCCGACCAGCCCGGACAGCCGTTTCTCACGCGGATTCAACGTCATGTTCGGGGAGGAAGACAACCCTGAGTGGCAGCCGGAGGTACGGCCCAACCTCTTGGGGGCGCAGTATCTGTACCAGCTGGGCAAGATTGGCATTGATTCAACGGCCGGTTGGCTTGCTTTCGTCAACCAGGCGACCGATTTCGCGTTCTGCCAGTGTTTTACCTTCTTTCCCGGCGAGGAGTATCCCGATGACGGCGCGTCGGTTGAATGCTGGACGACCGGGCACGGAGAGCCGGTGGGCGGACTCGATTTCGGCAAGCTCAATCTATTCCATATGGAGGCCGAAATTCTGGGACCCTTGCGCAGGATGGCTCCCGGTGAAACTCAGAGTCTGGACATTGACTGGTACGTTGCCCGCTGTCCCGGCCCCATCGTGCACGTTACAGATGCCGGCTGTGCCAATCAGCAGTTGAAGGCCGAGTCCATCGACGCGGGAATCCGCCTGACCGGTGTTTTCGGTCTCTTCCACCTGGGCAGCGTGCAGCTTGTTTGGCTGGATGAAGATGAATGCGCTTTGGAGACCGAGACGCTTGCTCTCGTCAATCCGCTTAACGTGCTGCGAGTGGACTGCGTGCGCAGGCCGCCGCCCGGCGCGCAGGTTGCGCAACTGCTTTTGTGCGACGCGCAGGGACAGCCCATCTCGCAACTGGACAGTTGCCCCATTCGTTAGGTACGGGAGGACGAACCAGGTGGAATACCTCAGCCCTTATGGACATCTGCGCGGTTTCAATTACGTGCCCAGTACAGCCGTCAACGACATCGCGTTTTGGCGTGACTACGATGAGGCGCTGGTCGAAAAGGAGTTAACATACGCCAAGCGGCTGGGTCTGAACAGCGCCCGTCCATTCCTGGCCTACGTCGTTTATGAACACGACCCCAAGAGTTTTCTGGGCCGGCTCAGACATTTCGTACGTGCGGCCAACGACCGAGGAATCAGCGTTATGCCGGTGGTGTGGGACTCCTGCTTTGACGACACACGCCCTACGATCGACTCGACCGAGAACAAGTGGATTCCCAATCCAGGCGTACAGCGGTTGGGGCATGCGTTCTGGCCGGCCGGCGAGGCCTATTGCGCGGACCTGGTGCAGACGCTGGGTTCGGAGCCTGGTCTGGCCATGTGGGACATAATGAACGAGCCGCTGATTACCAGCTGGGTGCGGGATGAAACGCCGGAGAGAGAGGAGCGCATGGGCACAATTTGGAGGTTTGTGCATCATTTTTGCGGCGTGATGAAAAAACTTGACAGAGCGCATCCGATCACGGTTGGCGTGGCCAATGTGGCGACGCTGGCGCATGTGGAGACGTATGTGGATGTACTTTCTTATCACGATTATCTACCTACCCGCGCCGCGATTCGCGCCCAGATCGACGACGGCATACGCGTGGCGAAAGCCAACCAGAAGCCGATTTTCATCTCGGAACTGGCATGCCTGGCGCGAGCCAACCCGTACGACGTTACGCTTGAAATCTGTCAGGAGGCAGGGATCGGCTGGTATCTATGGGAGTTGATGATAGGCAAGAGCCGCTGGCGGGACATACACGGCGTCGTGTACCCGGACGGCACGGTGCGGGACCCCAGTATTGTGGCCGCGATCCAAGGTTTTTTCCGCCGCCGGGGCCCGGACATGATCCCACCTGCGGTGGACAAGGAAGGAGCCGCTACAAGGGTACTTAGCCAAGCGAAGGCGTGGCTCGGCACGCCTGACGGTGACTACGCGCAGGGCTCAGCGCTGCTTGAGACAATCGCCAATCTTCTGGAGGCCGGCGAGCACGTGCCGATGAGCAGTCCGCCCAGCGCGAGGGTGCTGGCGCTTGCCGAGGCCGAAGAGAACGGCTCGAATCGCGCTGAGCTTGTCCGCCTGCTGGTCTTGTGGAGTGATGCACTGGCCGCTGCAAGTTCCTGAAGAAGGAATCCTCGGTTGTTCACAGTCCGCCTAGAGGTGGGGTGCATCCCAGATTTGGGGTGGGAACAGTCTGGCGCGGGAATCAGTGCCAACGTTGGCTGGGGTTGTTTACCGTCTTTGGGTGAGACGCAGTGCAGGCGTCAGGCTTGGCCGTACGGTGGAGTCCGTCAGTCGAGGCGGGTGCGAGGGCAGGCACAAAGGCGAGGAGGGAGTGGAGAGGAGTGAGGAGAGAGTGACGCGGTCTTGTCTGAGCAAGATTGGCTC
>JAPPKT010000229.1 GCA_028819675.1 Caldilineaceae bacterium
GCGCGCGGTATGCGACGCAAATGAGCAGGCGGCGTCGGAGCGCGCCGACATGCTAAAGGAGTTGCTGGGGGAACGACCCGCTGTTTACAGCACGCATCAGGAGCTTCTCGCAGAGGCGCAAGTTGACGCCGCCGACCTGTGTCTTCCTCACGGTCTCCACCACGGTATTGCCGTAGACTGTATGGAGGCCGGCCTGCATGTACTCTGCGAGAAGCCACTAGGCATTACGATCAAGGCTTGCCGCCGTATGTTAGAGGTTGCTGAGCGAACCGGACGCGTCTTGTCGACGGCCGCGCCTCACCGCCGCCAGCCTGGTCAGAGGACGGCAAAGTGGGTATTCGACGAGTCCGGACTGATCGGTGCGCCGCTGAGTTTCTTCCATCAGTTTCGTTCCTCGGCCGTTCTTCCGGGCGCCTCGGGAACGTCGTCGAACCAGCCGAATCCTTCGCAGCTCTGGGGTCAGCAGGCGCAGCGTTCCAATGAACCACTTCCCGAGCACAAACGCTGGCGCCGGGACAGGCTGATGTCGGGTGGAGGTCCAGTTCTCGACAGCGGCTTTCATTACTGTGATTCGCTGCGCTATTTCTTCGGAGAAGTCGACAAGGTCTATGCCGTCCTGCAGTCGGTGAAGTCGGGCGTGCCCGAAACATTTGGTGACTCGCCGGAAGATACTGTATTCGTTACCTTCACCTTCAAGAACGGGATTTCAGGAACCTGGGCGTGGAGCCTGGCCGCACCGGGCGAAGAAGCCTATGACGTGACTTTCTACGGGAGTCGCGGTTCATTGCGTGATACCACGGCGGCCCCATTCTCGATCTTCCATCTGTTCCAGCGCACGCCTCAGAAGCTGGAAACCGCCCGCCTGGAGAACTCAGATGGTGGTGTCTTCGACATGCGCCAGTTGGAAGCGATGCACCGGGCCACGTTGTCGCACGAGGACGAAGAGTTCCTGTACCCGGGAGGGGCGACAGACGGTTTCTCGATTGAGATCTGGGAATTCCTGGAGATTCTGCGAGGCAACCGAGAGGCGCCGGAAATCGACGGCCTCGAGGGTATGCGCTCTCTGGCGCTGGGCGACGCCATCTACGAATCGGGCCTGACAGGAGAGGTTGTTAATGTCGATGATGTTCTCAATGGGTCCCGCTCGGCTTTTCAGGACCCAATCGACGAACACTGGGGATTGTCATAGTGGGGTTACGCAAGGAAAGCTAGGAGGGAAACCATGTCTATCGGCATGAGCCAGCAGCAGAGAGCGGATTTCGACGAAAGAGGATTCATTATTCTTGAAGACTTCCTGACCAAGGAGGAGTTGAACAGGTTACTGGCGGCGATCGATGAAGTCGCGGAGGAGGTGAGGGAGGTCCAGGGACTGGGACCGGACGACCCTTTCGCTATCCGTAACGCCCTCTCACGCCACGAAGCCTTTCTCGACCTGATCGATCACCCGCGCATGTTGCCGCTGGTGGTGGACGCTATCGGCTGGAACATTCAGATTCGCACAACCCATCTGGACTACCGGCCGCCCTACCCCGAGTCCGTTCAACCTGGAACACTTGGAGTCGGTGACGGGGCGGACCAGGAAGTAGGCTACCGAAACCTGTCGTGGCACCCTGATCTTGCCAGCGACTCTCTCTTCATGGGCCCGTCTCTTGACGGTCGGCTGCCCTTTATGGAGATCAAGGTCTTCTACGTACTCTCGGATCTGAGTGAATCGCAGAGCGGGAACCTCTGGATGGTTCCGGGCAGTCATCTGCGCTCTCCCAACGAACTGCGGGAGAATGGCAGGCAGGTCGACCCGAGCCAAGCGCTGGAACTGCGGCTGAAACCTGGCGCGGCGGTCGTGTGGCGCACTGCCGTTTGGCACTGCGTTGGCCCGAATCTCTCTGACCGGACGCGCAAGATAATGCATGTCGGCTACCACTACCGCTGGCTGCGCCCCACCGACTACATAAGCCAGGATTCAGCCCTCATCGAAAGGAGTTCACCGATACGTAAGCAGCTGTTAGGTGCACTCGCCAGCGGCGGCGACCCACTTGGGGGCGACTCGGCCTTCCATCCCTCCTCTCAATACTGGCTGACCAAGAATGATGATGATGTTCCCCTGCGCGCGTGGGCGGCGGAACGAGGCGTCGGGCGGGAAGGTTTCTTCACTGCACTTTGAGTGCCCAGAACACTTGATAAGGTTTCACTCCATGGCGAACAGTTCCGACTTTCGAGAGGTCAAGGACCGCGTTTTTGCCGACCTCGGCCTTTATGAGCAGGTCTCTGGCCTGTACGACGGGCAATGGCTTGCCGGCGAAGGCCGCCGTCGCGTCCCTGTTTTTTCACCCATTAACGGTGAGCGGCTTGCCGACGTCGCTTTGGCAGGGGAAGAAGACTACGATCGGATGATTGAGCGGGCGTGGGTCTCCTTCGAAGAGTGGTCACGCGTGCCCGCACCGAAACGGGGTGAGATTGTACGGGCGATCGGCGATAGATTGCGGGCTTACGTGGAGAGTCTGGGCCTATTGGTTACGCTGGAGGTGGGGAAGACGCCGGTGGAGGGCCGCGGCGAAGTACAGGAGATGATCGATATCGCCGATTTCGCAGTTGGGCTATCGCGTCAGTTGTACGGGGTGACTGTCGCCAGCGAGAGACAAAACCACCGCCTGTATGAGCAGTGGCATCCGCACGGTGTGGTTGGCGTGATTACGGCTTTCAACTTTCCCTGCGCGGTCTGGTCCTGGAACGCTTTCATCGCTGCGGTCATTGGAAACGTGGTCGTGTGGAAGCCATCGCCTGACTCGGCGCTCACCGCAATTGCAACAACCAATATCGTCAACGAGGTGCTTGACGAGCACGGGCTGCCGCCACTGTTCTTTCTGGCGGTCGATGAGGCCGGCGAAATCGGGCGGCGGATGAGTTCCGACCGCAGCTTGCCGCTTCTCTCCTTTACGGGATCGGTACGGACGGGACGCGACGTTGCAGCCAAAGTGGGCGAACGACTTGGCCGATCGATCCTGGAGCTGGGGGGAAACAATGCGGCGATTGTAACCCCTGACGCCGACATGGAAATCGCGCTGCGCGGGGTTGCCTTCGGCGCGCTGGCCACGGCCGCCCAACGATGTACGACCACGCGGCGGCTGATTTTGCACGAAAGTCTGCTTGACAGCTTTCTTCCCCGTCTCGTTGATGCGTACCAGAATGTCAGGGTCGGCAGCCCGCTGCAACCCGGTGTGCTGGTTGGTCCACTGATCAACAGAAAAGCGGTTGACAACTACTCTAGAGCGATAGTAAGGGCCGAGTCCACCGGCGGGCAAGTTCTGGTTGGGAACTCAGTTCTGGAACTGCCGGGCGCAAAAGGTGGGAACTATGTCGCGCCGACGCTGATTGACGGGCTCGCGCCGGACTCCGAAATCGTCTGCGAAGAGACTTTCGCGCCAATCCTTTACGTACTTCCTTACTCGAGCCTCGAAGAGGCATTTGATATCCACAATTGCGTGCCCCAAGGCTTGTCGTCTGCCATTTTCAGCAACAACTTGCGCGAGGTTGAGGCCTTTCTTAGTGTCGTAGGCAGTGACTGCGGGCTGGCCAATGTAAATACGGGCACGGCAGGCGCTGAAATAGGAGGTGCTTTCGGCGGCGAAAAGGAGACGGGAGGCGGGCGCGAGAGCGGCTCCGACGCCTGGAAGGCGTACGCTCGACGCCAGACGGTTACAGTGAACTACGGAGCAGAGCTTCCACTGGCCCAAGGCGTAACTTTCGACGTGGGCTGAGGCGGCCTTCGAACTCTATCTGCATCTGGTCTGTTCTGGATCCCCGAATCGAATCTTAAGAGAGGCAGGCGTTTCACCACGACGCCAAGAGCGGTATTCACTTTGTTTCGTGTAGTAAATCTCCTCTGTACTGTTTGAGACTGTTCCCTACCGCGACCGGCGGCGCGCTTTAATTGGACGTTGCCAGGAAGGCTGACTTGAGGCGTGCGGGACGGAGAACGGCAAACCGGTCAGTTGCCGGAAGGATACCTACGGCCCTGGGCGGTGGCGTGGATCCTCTCGATGGGTCCCCCCAAGGGGACGAGAATGGCAGTAAAGGCCGTGACCCCGTCTGCAGCGACTACGTTTTGGTCGGGACTGATGGTGCGGGCGGCGATGACACGGTCCAGTGAGTCGTATGCGGTAAGTACGACCTGCACTTCAAGGGCTGCATCCCGGCCTACGTTGCGAACAGAGCCCGTGACCAGATATGAACTCATTGGTTCACCGCTGAAAGCAAGTTCCTCTACGACAAGGTCCTGGTAGTACCCGCCTTCATAAGCCGGTACCCCGCTAAGCGGATAGATCTGGTAGCTTGCAAACTCCTTGGGTGTCTTCTCAAAGAGAATCGCAAACGGCGCCACGCCTCCTGGCTCAACCAGGTTCAAGAGTGCCGAACCCTGTTCCACTGCTAGAGTTGCCCGGTCTGCGTCCAGGAGCATGACTCCGACACGCATTTGTTCAAGTGTAAAGGCGTTGGTATTCACCACTTCTCCCAGAACCCAAAGACCGCCGAGTGGGGTAAAGCTGAAATGGACCTTTTGATGGGCGAACGGGATTGGAGTGGGCGTTGGC
Source organism: Caldilineaceae bacterium (assembly GCA_028819675.1). The sequence continues at coordinate 4,590 of JAPPKT010000229.1, forward strand.
CTCACCCGGATCTGGCCGTCTTCGGTTCTGTTACCGAAGGGAATCACGAGTTCCTGCCCCGGTTGAATTGTACGCGGATCCAGGATGTTGTTTTCCTCCTGGAGCGCTTCGACGGAAACGCCATACTGTATTGATATGCGCGAAAGTGTGTCGCCGGGCTTGACAAGGTAAACGGTCGGTTCCGGTGTCGGCGTAAACGTCGGGGTGGGAGGGGGAGTCAACGGAGCAGGCGTGGACGTTTCGACGGGCGTCGGTCCGGAGGGGGCCGAAAACGTGGATCCAGGCTCGGGAACTGGTGTCGACGTTGGAATGAGGGTGATGACTTGCCCGCATCCTGACAGCAGGAATATTGCCGCCATAGCTCCTATGGCGAACAGAGCCGACTTTCTTGCTAACATTGGCGGAGAATACACTGTTGCCGGCATCCGCAGTACAGACTAACTTGAAGTCCGCTCAATCACGAGGAAGCCCGTAGGCAAACACCCATTCTGTTCGGATTGCAATTCAAGGCGGAAGCGCAAGCACGGAGCCATATTCTCAAAATGGGGGCTCCTGATGAGATTTGCAGGAACAAGAGCTTTCTGCAGGAGCAGAATCTCCATCATTGTATCACAGCGCCAATCCGTTGCCGACATGGTGTCAGTCGGATATACTATCTTCGAAAGAGCTAACGGGTAGAAGGCTAGTCGGCGCAATGGAGCAGTTGAATGAAGATTGCCATCCTTTCTGATAGCCATGACAACATTTGGTGTCTCGAGAAAGCGCTTGATGAAGTCACCAGGCAGAGTTGCGACGTACTGTTGCACTGCGGAGACCTGGTTGCCCCATTCATTCTGGCGCAGCTGGCACAGGCGTTTGAAGGACCGATTTACGTCATTGAGGGTAACAACGACGGGGACGGGAGACTACAGCAACAGGTGGCTGCCGGTTTTCCCCACATCACGTTGCATGGTCCTTACGCCGAACTCGAAGTCGGGGGCCGCAAGGTTGCCATGATTCATTACCCTGAGCCCGCGAGGCGAATTGCGCAGAGCGGAGTTTTTGACCTGGTCTGCTACGGCCACGACCACCAACAACACTGGGAGCGGGTCGGCGACTGTTTGCTGGTTAATCCTGGTGAGGTGATGGGCCGCTACGGCTCCCCAACTTGGGGTATCTATGAATGCGCAAGCCACCAGTTCACACTACAGGCAATCTGATACCCCGAAGCAGACAAAAGCGCTTTGAAGCGCTCCTCTGAATTCCTTCTTCTCCTGATTCTCGTTACAAAAGGACTCTACATTGTTTGAGCTGGTTTTCCTTGGGACCTCGGCATCCGCGCCTTCAGTTCATCGCGGGCTTTCGGCAGCCCTTATAATGGCGCAGGAGCACCGTTTTCTGATTGACTGCGGCGAAGGAACGCAGCGCCAGATACTGCGCAGCGGGCTTGGATTTCGACGATTGGACAAAATACTTCTCACACACGGTCACCTTGACCACATTCTCGGGCTTGGCGGGTTGGCCAGCACCCTTGGTCACTGGGAGACGCTGGAGGGGCTGGACATCTATGGCGGTGGACCGGCACTGGCTCGAGTTCAGCGTCTGATGGAGGTAGTCTTCGGCGTCGGAAACGTTGCACAGGCCGGCGTTAGTCTAAACGTCATCGAGGCCGGTACTCTTTTCGAGGGCAAGGGATTTGCACTCTCTGCGTTTTCCGTGCCGCATCGGGGCGGCGGCTGTTTTGGATTTACGATTGAGGAAGAAACGCGCTCGCCATTCGATAATGTGAAGGCGGAGGCGCTGGGCGTTCCAGCCGGCCCGGAACGAAGAGAGCTGGTCGCCGGCCGGCCGGTAGTGCTTTCAGACGGGCGCACAATTCAGCCGCAAGAGGTGTTGGGGGATCCGCAGAAGGGGGCGAAGCTATGCTTCGTCGGCGATGTAAGCCGTACTGGTCCACTGCACAAGCTCGTTGCCGGCGCCGACCTCCTGGCGATCGAGGCGACCTACCTGGAAGAGGAACGTGAACTGGCGAAGGGACACGGGCACATCACGGCGCAGGCAGCGGCTCGTCTGGCCCAGAAGGCCGGAGTGAAACAGCTTGTTCTACATCATATCAGCCGTCGCTATCACACCAGGCAGATTCTGGATGAAGCCCGCGCTGTCTTTCCCAGTACGGTCGTTGCCGGCGATCTGGATCTCTTCCGGATTCGCAGGGGGAAGCCGGTAGAATTCCGGCCGGGGCCAAAGTACGTGGTCCGCTGAGTTGTAGTTTGGGGAAGGCCACACTGAGATTTGGGTGAGCAAAGGCCGCAGGGTCTGTGTATTGGGTACTGGGCACTTGGGCAAGCACCTCATCTCGTCCTGCAAACGGCCGCGCAGCGTCGCCTCTTTCGCCATTGCGAAGGGCAATGAGACAGATGCCAGTTGGTCCTTGAATGACGCGACTGGCTGCGTTGCCCCTTGGCTCAAGGGGCGACTTTTCGGGCTTTGGAGTGTATTTAGGGAAAACTCACTCGTCGTGAACGACCTGGGAACATTACCAGGCTGGGACAGGTCTGGCTGCAGGTTGCGCCGCGTGGGCTGGAACTGGGCTTTCCCGGCCCCCAAGGTCACGAGCGCAGTTTCCCACCGGTGGCCTTCTCGACAGTGCGAATGATTCGCTGCCGTAGCCGGTTGACCTCTTTTTCCTTTAAGCTGTGGTCCAGGCTCTGGTAGGTTACGCGATAGGCCAGTGACTTGTAGCCTGCCGGCAACGACTCGCCGCGATAGATGTCAAATAGCTCCACCGAAGTGAGTCTTGGGTCCCCGGCGCGCCCTCCTCCATCAACAATTGCATCGTGCAGGCGGCGCTGCGTAACTTCCTCCTGGACCACGAAGGCCAGGTCTTCGACGACGAGAGGGTAGACACTGATTGGGTCCATCTGCGAAAGCCGCCAGCTTGGGCGGACCAGGGGATCGACCTTCAACTCCGCCAGGACAACGCGTTCGCTTCCCAGGCCAAAGGCGTTGCGGACCTGTGGGTGGAGCTCTCCGACGATCCCAAGATGCTCGTCCTGCAGAGAAATGAGCGCGCACCGGGGTCCGAACATGGTCTCGCTTTCTACGTCGTCGGCGCCGCTTTCGGGATGGGCGCTGAAGAGATAGCTGTCTGACGGGAAGCCGAGTCTTTCCATCAGCGTTTCGATGATGCCCTTCAGATCAAAGAAATCAAACAGTTCTGCTTCGGATCGGGACAGCGCCGAGGCGGGATCGGCAGTGTCCTGGTCTCGGAGTCCTCGCATGGCAATACAAAGCCTTCGCTCTTCTTCAGGTAGAATCGAGTCCGGGGCCCCCTCTTCTGAAGGGTCGCCGGGCGCTTGTCGCGGCCGGTAGGTTCGTCCGATCTCAAAGACGGCCAGTCGCTCCGTGAAACGCATGTTGTGTGCCAGGTTTTCCAGCGCACTCACGATCAGGTTTCGTCTCAACACCCGGCGCTCAGGAGAGAGCGGATTGGTCAAGGCTACGAAACGACTGGAATCGCTCGCCGCGTGCGCGTCGCCGCCGTTGCCAAGCGTCGGTTTGTCCCGACCCGCACCAGTCAACCTGCCGTGGTTTTCCGGCGTAGTGAGCGTGTGATTCACGGTATCCTGCAGCCCACAACCGATCAGAATATCGCGGATATTCTCCTCAGTCTCCAGGTACGCATTTCGCCGCTGGGGAGGCAAGACGGTATCGAGGAGAGTCTCTGAAATCCGGTCGTATCCGACTACACGCGCGACCTCTTCAGTCAGGTCGGCAGGAAATGAGATATCGAGCCGGTGCCATGGCGCGATTGCAGCGATCACGGGTTCACCGTCAGCGCGGGCCAGCCCGAACGCGGCCTCTTCTGAGGTATCTGCCGGCAGCTCCGAGAGCTCCTCAACTTCGAAATCCAGCCGCCGGAGTGCAGCGCCGATCTCGGACAGTGACAGATCCATGCCCAGCAACCGTTTCACGTCGCTGTGGGATGTGAATACCTTGACCCGGGATTGCTGTACGGGGTAAGTGTCGACAATATCGGGAATGACGCGTCCTCCGGCCAGCTGCTGCATAAGGTCGGCTGCTCGACGTGCAGCCCGGTCGTTCAACGAAGCCGGTACGCCTCGGGTAAATCGGTGGCTGGCCTCACTGTGCAGTCGCAGCGTTTGGGACGTACGGCGGTTGTTAATGCCGTCGAAGGTGGCGGCTTCGAGTAGTATATTGCGTGTTTCACCATGCACTTCTGTCTCTGCGCCACCCATTACCCCGGCGATGGCAACAGGGCCGGCCTTGTCTGCAATGACCAGCATGGAGGGATCCAGTTGGCGCTGCTGATCGTCGAGTGTCTGCAGTTTCTCGCCCTCATTGGCAGTGCGCACTATGATTGTTGGTCTGGAATCTCCGATGCTTAGGGCCCTGTCTTTGAGAAGATCGTAGTCGAAGGCGTGCAGCGGTTGGCCCGTTTCCAGCATGACATAGTTAGTAATGTCGACGATATTGTTGATTGGTCGCATCCCAGCGCTCGACAGCCGATTCTGCAGCCATCGCGGCGACTCGCCCACTTCAATGTCGCGGAGTACAGTTCCCGTAAAGCGGTGACACAGGTCAGAGTCGTCGATTTGGGCTGATACGTAATCTGAGGCACTGTCTTCGCCGCGAGATGCGTCGACGTCTTCCGGAAGATGGAGCGCGCCGCCGGTCAGGGCCCTTACCTCTCTGGCGATACCCCACATAGACAGGCAACGTGCCATATCCGGTGTCAGATCGATTTCGAGGATCTCATCACCGAGGTATTGGCGAAGGGGTTGTCCTACTGGCGCGTCCTCGGGCAGCAGGAGGATGCCTTCATGCTCCTCGCTGATCCCCAGTTCCAACTCCGAACAGACCATTCCGCTTGATTCGATGCCTCGGATTTTCGCCTTCTTCAACCTCTTCCGGGGGCGAGGCTGCTTGTCGCTATAGGCATCGTTGAGAAGCGCGCCTTCGCGTGCAAACGCAACCTTTAGAACAGGGAGGTCGCCCGCGGTCAACGAACGGTCCCTGTATCGGAAAAGATTTGGGGCCCCCGTCACCACTCGCTGCAGTTTCTGACCGGCGGGACCTTCCCAAGGCTCGTGGTCTACGTCCACGAGGACCAAACGGTCGGCATCGGGATGTGGAAGCACGGCCGCGACCTGTCCGACAACCAGCTTGTCCTCTTCCCACCAGTCGCCGGTGTTTGTAATGCTCGCCTCCTCCAGTCCTGCTAAGGTCAGACGATTCGCCAGACTAGGCGTGGGCAAAGGTATATCGACGTATTCCTGAAGCCAGGACAAAGGAACGAGCATAGTAACTTCTCAACTGGTGTGACGGCGTCCGCTCATCGCCAGAAGCCGTCGATGAACCAAGGATACCGGTGATTCTAGCAGAAGACTGTATTAGTCCGCAGTTTGGCTAGGTCGACTGCCCGCAGTTCAAGGCGCTATTGACGACATCGTGAGCAAGAGAGCGCCAGTACCCCCAGCAGCGTCGGTGGGAATCCAGACTTCGCAATTCTTGTGCAACAGTCCCCATCTCTTTGACAGGCACGGTTCGAAAGCCTGCGATCTCTTGGGTATCGGTTGGGCAAAGTCTGTCGCTCAGGCTCTGTAGGTAGAAGACGTAGCTGACGAATGGGATCACCGAGTTCTCATTTACAAAGTGGCAGTCCAACACGGCCAGGAATCGACACAACTGAACCGTCTGCCCGGTCTCTTCGGCGATCTCCCGGAAGAGCGCCGCCTCGATCTCTTCGCCGCGTTCGATTCGGCCCGTGGGCAATCGATATATCGGCTTCTCATAGCGGTGTTTCGTGTGCAACAGAATTTCGCCGCTTAGCTGGCGGATTGCGAACACCACCTCGCCCCGTCGGTCCGGATTCCCCTGACCTCGATAGGCGCGCAAATAGTTGTCGGTCTCAATGCAGTAGCGGTGGCAACGAGGTTGCCCGTATCTTGCGGCAAGGGCCTCGATCTCCAGCTGGTCTATGTGCGATTCTACAGACGACTCTGGGGACATGACGGCATCACAAGTGTTGAAGAGAGAAACTTCCCGATGCTTGCTGTTAATGGATGACTGACCGTCTTCGGGGAAACCTGTCTGGAGCTGGCAGGATCAGCTCTCATCAAGATCGTCTGCGATGAGGGACTGGGCTTCGGCAGGATCGAGGATTATGCCCCCGCCCTCCGCCCCTCCCGGCACACCTACTCCTGACTGACCTAGCTGCGGTGACGAAGACAGGCTTTCGAGGCCCTGTCGCAGCTTTAACCTGCTCTGGCGCAAGCCTTCAACTTCCACAAGCTGCAGTCCGTAGCGGTTCTCCGGATGGAGCAGAGTGTCGATGAGATCCAGCCCGATCTGCTGTCCCAAATCGCGGCTGCCCTTAAAGGACTTCCAGGGCGCATGGGCAATTCGAAGAAACTCGCGGCCGGCCTGCGTGCGCATTCCCTGCAGCTTAAAGGGTATGATGGTCCTCTCGAGTCGAATCGCAAGTTGCCATTCTGCGCCAAATGGCGCGGTGATGTCCCTGCCAAGGAGAAAGTAGATTCTGTCGACGTTGCTGATCAATTCAAAGAGGGTATCGTAGTCGACGCCTGCGGTCGGCGTACGGCGGATCTCGGCGCCCACCTGGACCGGCAACTCAGCCAAGATGCGGCCGACAAGCGCCCTTTCCTGTTCCAGGTCTTTGGTTGCACTGACGAAGATGCGAAGTTTCTCTGCCATAGCAGACCGACTGATTTTTGAGAGGATCCCGAGGAGTTCCATGACCATCTGTAGCGGTTCACTCGAACTGCTACAGCGCTATTTAACATGATCAGGCACCAAAACGCCAAAATCTCCGACGATTGTCAGAAGTCGCATTTTAGACCGGATCGGCGGCTACCCAGCCATCTACCGTCTGTGAGTTTGACGCAACAGGCAGAGGAAAGAGTCGAAAAAAGAAAGGAATGTAAGAAGCCCTGCTTCGCAATTTGGGGGGCTTTGCGCTCACTATGGCTGCGCAGGTGCCCCGATTCCAAGGAATCAATCGCAAACGGGGACAGGAGGGCTGGTACATTAAGATGAAGACGCGGCATCTCTCTTCAGTCGCCGCTCCCAGTATTCGAGGTCTGCGTCGACCATCAGGCGGGCCAACTCACCAAAGGAGACGGTCGGCTCCCACCCGAGCTGGCGGCCGGCCTTGGAGGCGTCGCCTACGAGCAGTTCGACCTCTGCCGGCCTGTAAAAGCTGTCGTCCTGGACGACGAACTCCTGCCAGTCAAGGTCCACATGACCGAACGACTCCTCAAGGAACTCGCGTACACTGTGGGTTTCACCGGTGGCGACCACGTAGTCGTCTGGACTTTCCTGTTGCAGCATCAGCCACATCGCACGCACGTAATCTGGCGCGTAACCCCAATCGCGGCGCGAATCCAGGTTACCCAGACGCAGTTCATTGCTCAGGCCCAGTTTGACCCGGGCGACCGCGTTGGTAATCTTATGCGTGACGAATTCCAGGCCGCGACGAGGGCTCTCATGGTTGAATAGAATGCCTGAACAGGCGTAGATGCCATAGCTCTCCCGGTAATTTACAGTGATCCAGTGACCGTAAACCTTCGCCACCCCATAGGGGCTGCGGGGATAAAACGGCGTGCTTTCCGTTTGAGGGACTTCACGGACCTTGCCGAACATCTCACTGCTACTGGCCTGGTAGAAGCGGATTTTGGGATCGACAATACGAATTGCGTCCAGCAGACGCGTCACCCCCAAGGCAGTGAACTCTCCTGTCAGCACCGGCTGCGTAAAGCTGGTTGGGACAAAGCTCTGTGCGGCAAGATTGTAGACCTCCTGCGGCCGGTATTCCTGCAGGATGCTGATCAGACTCAACTGATCGAGCAGGTCTCCTTGGGCGATCTCGATATCGTCCTGGATGTGCCTGATGCGGTCAAAGTTGATGGTGCTTGTACGGCGAACCATCCCAATGACGCTATAACCTTGTTTGAGTAGAAGCTCGGCCAGGTAACTTCCGTCCTGTCCGGTTACACCTGTAATGAGTGCAGTAGGCATTAATTTGGCTCCTGTGGCGTACCGCGCCGCCTCCGCCCTGCAAAACTGCAGAACAACAACTGAACATCGGGATTCATCCGACTAAAGGTCCGGCCTCCACAGCCTCGCGACAGTTAGTCAGATCATGGCTTCAAGGTTTCCCGCCCTCTTATGAATCTCCAGACGAGGCGCTGGTGTTTTTCCACCAGTACTGGAGGACATCTCTCAGGCTCTCTCGAAGGGGAAAGGTGGGAACCCATCCTGTCTTCCTGAAAAACCTGGTCGGGTCACAGACGACACGAGGCACATCGCTTGGCCGCAGTCGCCGCGGATCCTGTTCCGTAGTGATTTCGTCGGAACTCAGGTCGAGAAGGACATTCAGCAGCTCCCAAACCGGTATCGATGACCCGCTGCCAATGTTATAGACGCCGCCGGGCTCTCCATGCTGGAGTGCAAGCCAGTATGCGCGGACCATGTCTCTGACGTCAGTGTAGTCGCGTTCTGCTTCCAGGTTTCCAACTTTGAGGACCGGTTCCTGCAATCCTGCTTCTATCTCGGCGATCTGACGCGCAAAGGCGCTGGCGACAAAACTATCGGACTGCCCCGGACCGATATGGTTGAAGCTGCGAACGCGGACGGCTGACAATCTGTAATTGTACCAGTACTGCTGCGCCATCAGGTCCTGTGCGACCTTGCTTATTCCGTAGGGAGAGTTTGGACGCAGCGGCGTCGATTCATTGATGGGAAGGTCGCCGGGCTCAATAAGTCCGTAGACCTCCGACGATGCGACGACAAGGATGCGGGCTTCTGGAGCATGGCGCCGCAGTGCCTCCAGCAAGTTCAGCTGGCAACTGAGGTTCAACTCGTAGACGGCCCAAGGCTGATCCCAACTGGCGCGGACGTCGCTCCAGGCGGCGAGATGGAAGACGAAATCCGGCTTAACCCGCACGATGACCTCGTCGATCCAGGACGGATTGCGAAGGTCACCTTTGTGAAGGTGCAGTTGATCGCGCAAGTTCTGAATCCGATTGTCGGCGCGATGGATTGTCCCGTGGAGTTCCAGTGACTGCTTGAAACTCCCGGACAGGAGGTAACCGGCAAGTACTGAGCCGACAAAGCCGGATATTCCAGTGATGAGAACGCGCACGAAGCCTGCCTTTCCTGAAAGCGCAATTATAGCAGACACCTTCAGGGCAGCGCGAACGCAGACGAAGGGGCGGGTGCATCCCAAAATGGGGTAAAAATTCGCATACCTCCTGATGAAACCAGGCCACCTTCAGTTCCCATTCCAGTTTCCGCCAGAATGAGCGCCGTTTCTGACCACTGGCCACTGACTACTGACTACTGCAGTTCTGGGCGGTCGGGCCTAGTCGGCCCTCCCT
>JAPPKT010000296.1 GCA_028819675.1 Caldilineaceae bacterium
CTCAATGCAGAGCTTCCTCCTGGTCCGACTTCATAAGCCGGACGACCTTTACGCTGGAGAACAACGTTGCCGAAATAGAGGCAGGAGCGATGCTGCGAGTGTCGTTCGCGATTGAGAGGTAGATCCGGCGGTTGAGCTTGCAGGGTTTACGTCATCGGGAACTGCAAGATTGTGGTCTGGACAGCTCCGACAGGCAAGCTGTCCGGCAGCAGAGTGCGCAGCCTTCTTCTCGCCGCTCTGCCCATGCACCCGGAGCAGACAGTTCACCATCTCGCGGCTGGTGCGTCGACGGCCGTTTTGCGGGCTCCGGCCGTCGGGCAACGCATGGAGCGCAACAGACGCACCTTGCCCCCGCCGGCGCAGCGACCGGATGCGGGCCCTGATTGGCGACGCGTAGGGACCAAACAGTCTTCAGTCTATCGCTCACAGGGAAATTGACATAATACCTCCATAAGAATTGGCCAAAGTTACACAAAAATTGCATTTCAAGATTGTATAATTCAAGGGCAACCTCCGCCATTCTGCCGATGGCGCATAGGGATCAACGGCCGGAGAACTCTGTTTTCAGAGTCTGTGCAAAGGTTTGAGCGGAGGAGAACGCTGCTGAAGCCACACAGCTACGGCCGCCGGATCGACCCGGGCTGGCAGGCGTCTGTCCGGCGCTCTTTCAGTGCTTCGAGCGCTTCCCGGTTTGGGAGGCCCCTAGTGTCTGGAGTGGGGCCTCTTTCATCTTCCAGGAGAAGGAACAATGAAGATCAAGAACCTTGCCGGCTTTCTGCTTGTTGTTATCTTGCTGGCCACAGGGACGACTCCTGTCATTGCGCAAGAGGTCAGCCAATGCGAATCGGTGGAGCCGATCAGGCCGGGCGATTCGGTAACCGATGCCGTCTCGGACGTACCGGCCGCGCATGTCGACTTGACCGCAGTCGAAACCTCCCTGTCCGGCGAGGCCTTGACCGTCGTCTTCCATCTCAGAGACCTGCCGGATACCTTGCGCTTCAATCGCACGGAGCATGGCAAGGGCTCCAAGGAGTATGAATGGGAGGTCGCCATCGACGTCGACAACGACCGCGGCACCGGCCCCGGCGGGTACGATACCCTGCTGACCGCCTACCATATCGCGTTCATGTCACACGAAGGGACTGACGCCGACGTGACCGCGCCCATCGGGGAGATGCTGGAGGCCGCCGTATGGACAGCGCATTCCGGCGGCTCCACCAGCGGCCTCGCGGACGCCGACCTGGCGGTTTCCGCCGCAGAAGACACGATAACGATCACCGGCCACATTCCCGGCATCACATCCGCATCGCGACTGACTTTTTCAGCTTATGATGTCGAGTTCGCCGGCGAGGCCGATCAGATCGACTGCCATCCCTCATACAGAGAAAGTATGGGCCCCTGGGGGTGCGACGCCGGCGAGGCCCTGACAGCGCCGGGGCAGTCCGCAACGGACGAGAGCGAGGGCGTTACCGAGCCGCATATCGATATAACCGGGGTGGACACCTCCTTGGCGGGCGAAACTCTGACAGCTGTTTTCCATCTCAGAGACGTGCCGGAGATGCTGACGTTCAACCGGACAGGCGCATCCGAAGGCTATCTGGAGTATGCATGGGTGGTGGTCGTCGACGTGGACAACGACCGGGAGACTGGCTCCGGCGGCTTTGAGTACCAGATGCTGGCAAGCTACTCTGTGCCCCCGTCCGAAGCAGAGAGTAACGTCAAGGCGCCCATAGCGAACGAGGTGGAGGTCAGCGTCTGGAGCCTGGAGCCGGGGAGCGCCGTGCCGGCTGCAGACGCCGCTCTTGAGGTATCTCCGGAGGAGGACACGCTAACGCTCTCCGGCCGCATTCCCGGCATTACGACGGCGTCGCGGCTTGCATTCAGGACGTACGACTTTGCGGGCGGCTTAGATGAAATCGGCTGCTTTACCTCGCAGAGTCAGAGTCAGATCAGCTACCCCGGTGAATGTGATACCGATGAGGCAGTTGCGCCCGGTCAGACCCTGGTCGATGAAACCGCGGACGTGCAGGCCGCGCATATCGACATCACCGAAGTTGAAACCTCCCTGTCCGGTGAGACCTTGACCGTCGTTTTCCATCTCAGGGATATTCCGGAGACGCTGACCTTCAATCGTACCGGCATATCGGAAAGATATGGGGAGTACAGTTGGAATGTGTCGATCGACGTGGACGGCGACCGGGAGACCGGCTACGGCGGCATCGAATACGAGCTGTCGGCCAGCCACTTTGTGCGCTCATCCGAAAAAGGGCGTAACGAGAAGGCGTCCATCGAGAGCGGAGTGGAGGCCGGTGTCTTGAAAGCCCGGGGGGATGGTTTCATGTCCATGGGTGCCGCAACCCTCGAGGTATCTCCGCAAGAGAACACGCTAACGCTCTCCGGGACCATCCCCGGGATCACGGCGGAATCACAGCTTACATTCAGTGCCTACGACTATTTTAGCGGTTTCGACAGGATCGGATGTCCTGCCGGGCCGGTCCTGGGCGCGCCCGCCAGCCAGGACGTACCCGCCAGCCGGGACGCGGCCCCGAGCCTGTGTACGGATGACGAGCCGGCAGTGACGCCCGGGCAGACCGCAACCGATGACCTCTCCGACGTATCGGCCGCCTACCTGGACATCGCCAAAGTCAGCGCCACCCTTTCAGGCGAAATGCTGACCGTCATGCTCCGCTTCCGGGATATTCCGGAGACGCTCACCTTCAACAGAACGGGCACGCGGGCAAACTCGATGGAGTACATGTGGGAAGTGTCGGTCGACGCCGACGGCGACCCGGAGACCGGCGACAACGGCTTCGAGTACCTGCTCTCCGCCCATCACATCGTGCGGCCTGACCAGGAGGGGGACAATACCGAGGCGCCCATAGAGGAAGTTGTCAAAGCCAGTGTCTGGGAAAAGCGGCCGGGGGGAGGCATCAGCTCTTTCAGGAGCGCCAGCCTCGACGTATCCGCAGAGACGGACACGATGATTCTCCGCGGCCGGATTCCGGGAATCACGCCGGCGTCGCGCCTCTCGTTCCGGACGCACGGGTATCGCGGCGAGACCGATGAGCTCGGCTGCCAGGCGCTGCCAGTCACTGCCGCGCCCTCCGGCCGCACCGCATCCACTGATCAATCCCGCGAGCCGGCCGGGCACGTCGACATCCGCGGCGTCACGACAACCGTCGACGGAGAGACCCTGACCGTCACGCTTCTGCTCAGAGATCTTCCCGAGACCCTGACCTTCGACAGGACCGGCGTGCCCGCGCACGCGCTCGAGTACGCTTGGGAAGTGTCGGTCGACGCGGACAGCGACGCGCAGACGGGCGCCGGCGGCTTCGACTACATGCTGTCCGCCGGCTACGTCGTCCATCCCCTCGTCAAGGACGCCAACACCGCGGCCAAGATAACGGATCCGGGCTACGTCACCGCCGGCATCCTGGGGCTGGACGCGGCGGGGAACAGAGTTGTGGCCGGGGCCGCCGTCGAGGTCTCTGCCGCCGGCAACACCATAACGCTCTCCGGCGACATCCCCGGGATCACCGCGGCGTCGCCGCTCAGGGTCAGGGCCTATGACTACTTTGGCGGTTGGGTCGAAATGGCCGGCTCAGGCACCGACAGGTGCCGGTTTGACAGCGCCGCAATCACGCCGGGCCAGCGCGTCGTCGCTGCCGTCTCGGAAGCGCTGCCTGCATACATGGACATTACCCAGGTCAGCACGGCCCTGACCGACGGCGGCAAGCTCACCGTCGTATTCCATCTCCGGGACATTCCGGAGACGCTGGAATTCAACCGGAAGAATATTTCGAAAAATACGTTGGAGTACCGTTGGGAGGTGTTAGTGGACGTGGTCGACGACCGGGAGACGGGGAAGCAGGGGGCTGACTACACGCTGTCCGCCAGTCATTTCGTGTTCTCTCCGTCCAGCGGTGATGGCGGTGTTCACCGACCCATCGAAGACGCCGTGCAGGCCGACACCTGGAAGATGAACCCGGACGGCCTTGGCGCCGCCCAACTGAGCAGGGCCGCCATCGAAGTATCGCCCGCAGAGAACACGATCACGCTCATCGGAGAGATTCCCGGCATTACCGCAGCGTCGCGGCTTGAGTTTGAGGCCTATGATTTTCTGCACGGCTCGGAGCAGGTGGCTTGCCAGGTTTTATCCATAGTGGGTGACAGTGAGTAGCCATGCGGTGCATAGTTACCGTAGTTTTACCTTGCTTGATCTCGAAGGCCCCTCTACTTGGAACGGAGGGCGGCCGCGATTGTCTGGGCCCAAAGGAGACCGGACCATGTTCAGAAAACTCTTGATTGTCGGACTCGCCCTTCTCACCGCCGCTTGTGTGCCTATACCGGCAGAGCCGCCAACAACATCAGAGCCACAAAAAACGACGGAGCAGCTCGCTAAATGCCCTGGCGGTTATCTTGACATGCTGCCCGGCCAGAGCGCCAGTGACCCCGTTCTAAGCTCTTTGCCAGCCTACATCGATATTGTCGGCGTGGATTCCAGCCTGGATGGAGAAACGTTGACGGCTGTCTTCCATCTCAGGAGTATTCCTGAAGAGATTGCGGTCAACAGAGAAGGTGTCGAAAACATGCACATGGAATATATGTGGACTGCTTCGATCAACCTTGATGGCGATGCCAACGAGACATTCGATCAGACTGATTACACGCTTGATGCCTCATACGGCGCAAGGAGGGCATCGGCAGACACGCCGGCCACAGTCCGCCCATTCAGAACCGCGCTTCGAGTCGGAGTCTATAAACATAGGCACTATCCTGAAAAGAATGAAACCCACCTGCTGGAGATGCCTGCCGGCGCCCACCTGGACGTCTCTCACGAGGAGAACACGCTTACGCTTATCGGCCGGGTTCCAGGCATCACTGACGAATCGACCATCGCGTTCTCGACCTTCGATATCCTGCTCGGACAAGATGGCGTCTCATGCGAACCAAGTTGATGTCAGACATTGCGCTAGCCTTTCTTGCGATACGGAGTACCAGACCTCATCCAAACTGGCATGGAGACCTGTTTGAGTTCAAGAAAGTTCTGGTTGCAGATTTGAGGTGTCGGAAGATACGGAGGCGGCGGTGCCGGTCTGGGATGACATCGCGCGGTGGGACGACGGCTCTGGGCGTCTCACGGTGCAGCGCACGAAAGCCAGGTACCACCCCGCGCGCGGTCCATCTGACGCCGGTTGCGAGGGCGCACCTCGATGCGAACCGGTCGGATGGTGCGGTCGGGCCGGCTTGGCTGTCAAAATTCTTCTCTGATCGGGACGGAAGCTGGCGCGTAGTGCGGTAGTCAGACCACTTCTTCCGGGTCAAACAGGCGGCGGTATTCGGCGATGGCGTAACGGTCGGTCATGCCGGCGATGTGATCGCAGACGACGCGGTGGAGATCTCTGCCGGTTTCGGTAATGACTGCCAGCGTTTGCGGTGGCAGGAGCGCCGGCTCGTCGATAAATGACGAAAACAGGGAACGGACGATCAGATCCGCCTTGGCCTGCATCCGCATCACGCGATGGTGCCTGTACAGGTTATCATACAGAAAACGCTTCAGCTCGCGGTTCTCTTCCCCGACCGCGGCCGAATAGCTGGCCATATTGTCCGCCTGCGAGCGCAGACCGGCCAGGTCCTGCACGCCCGCGGCCTCGATGTTTGCCTCGGTCGCCCGGATCACGTCGCTGATCTCGGTGTCAACCAGCTTGCGAATGAATCGGTGGAGTTCCAGTGGCTGCGTCAGATCGATCGACGCGGCCGTCTCGCCCAGTGCGTCGAGCACGCGCCGGCTGATTCCGAGCTCGAGAAACTCTTTCGGGGGCAGCATGCCGGCCCGCAGGCCGTCATCGGCGTCACTCGTGGTGTAGGCGATCTCGTCGGCCAGATTGCTCAGTTGGCACTCAAGCGTGCCCCGCTCATCCGGGTTGTAATCCCTGGCATCGGCGACGTCGTGTTCGGTGTCGTGCTTGACAACGCCTTCACGCACCTCATAGGTCAGGTTGAAGCCCGGAAAATCGGGATAGCGCCTCTCCAGTTTGGTGATGATGCGATAGGTCTGTTTCTGGTGGTCGTAGCCGCCGTGATCCCGCATCAGCTCGTCCAGGGTCCATTCGCCCCGGTGACCGAAGGGAGAATGGCCCAGGTCGTGAGAGAGGCAGATCGCCTCGGTCAGGTCTTCGTTGCAGGAGAGGGCGCGGGCCAGCGTGCGCCCGAGCTGCGCCACTTCGATCGTGTGGGTGAGCCGGTTGCGGTAGTTATCGCCTTCGTTGTAGACGAAGACCTGCGTCTTGTACTGGAGGCGGCGAAAGGCGGTCGTGTGGACGATTCGGTCGCGGTCCCGCTGGTAGATGGTGCGATACGGGTGTTCGACGGCCGGATAGGCCCGGCCGCGGCTGTCGCCGCTGCGCATCGCATATGCGGCCAGGTCCCGACTTTCCCGCTGCTCCAATGTCTCTCGCGTTACGGACATTTCCTTCCTCCGTTGAATGGAAAGAGGCGGTTGCAGGGCCGTGGTTCAGCCACAACCGCCTCCATATATTGAAGTGATCGTCAAGTCACATTGTATCCGTCTTGTACATATGTTCCAAAGCTGGCTGCAGTTACTGACCACGAACTGCAAGGAGTGAGGATTGAGAAGAGAGGAGTGAGAGAACGTCAACACCAGACCTGGCAATGCGGCTGGTTTTACTCTCTTCGCTCTCTCCTCCAAAATCTATTAATCGCTGCCGATACGCAAAGGCGAGGGGCTGAAAGCGGGGGTCGGTGATGAAGATGCGGCTGCTGGCGTAGTGCACGTGAATCCTGACGCCGGCGGTCCAGTCGCCTTCTTCGGAGCAGCCCAGGTCCCTGAAAGTTCACAGGGTAGGACATAGGCTGCGGCCGGCTGCGCGGGCTTGTGGCGGTATTGCCCCTTCGTGCTCGAGTCGTGGAATGGTATGCTACCCGACTAAGCGACTACGGACTAGGCTGACTTGTCTATGAATCTGGATAGTGCAGGATGAACCAGCCGACTCTCTCCCACTTTATCGCCTTGGGTGAAGGATTTACCACCGAGTTCAAGCGGTCCATGCCGTCAGACCTCGGGAGGGAGATTTGCGCCGTCTTCCGGGGCAGCACCAAGGCGCACATCCTCGATCGCAAGGCGTTTCACGGGAATCTCTACGCCATTTACCAGGAGGTCATGACCTACTTTCAGGCCAAACTGAACTCAGCCCTCATTCCCCACGCGCAAGGAAGAGATGAGCAACTGGAGCTGCCCGAGAGCGCATTGAGAGAGGCCGTGGTCAACGCCCACCGCGACTATCGCAGCACCGCCAACGTGCAGGTTTACATCTTCCAGGACCGGGTGGAGATCGTGACGCCTGGCGGACTTCCCGCCGGAATGCGAGAGGAGGACTTGGGCAGCAGGAGCGTTCCTCGGAACCCGTTGCTCTTCAATATGCTCTACCGTATGAAGTTGGTCGAGCAGATCGGCAGCGGCGTCCGCCGAATTCACGACGCCTGTCTGGAGCACGGCGTAGCGGAGCCGGTCATTCAGGTCTCCACCGATTGGGTGATAGTGACCTTCCCGCGTCGCGAAGTGGCCGTTGCCCCACATGTAACCCCTCATGAAGCCCCACATGTGACCCCTCATGAAGCCCCACATGTGACCCCTCATGTGAGACGACTCGTTGCCGCCTTGCAGGGAGAGATGAGCCGGGTCGAGCTCATGGCTGCTCTGGGGTTAGCGGACCGGAGTCATTTCCTCAGGACGTACTTACACCCCAGCCTTGATGCGGGCCTGATAGAGATGACACTGCCGCAAAGTCCCAGGAGCAGGAATCAACGATATCGGTTGACCGCTCTGGGCGGGGAGGCTCGGCGTTCCCGGCAGGAATCCGAGGAGGAAGGCATCACCGCGCGGACGCGGAGGCCGTGACCTCACCCTTTCGCACACCACACCGTCGTCGTCATAACCCAACATGAAAGATGCCGCCAGGTATTACTTCAAATACGGCATACTCACCACAACCGTATGGGTCGCCCTCGACGCCCTCGGACTTATGCCCGACAACCCCTATGGTTCCTGGCTACAAGAATTGACTACAATATGGCTCACCGGAATCCCCATAACGGCAACACGACACCTGTTCTTCAAAAACCTCCCAGACCTCCCAGGCTTTGGCCCGCCACCCAAACCAAGGCCCCGCCCCAAACACTCTCGCGTCGGAACGATCATGATCCTCGCGATCTTCACGGCCGTCATGCTGGGAATTCTGAGGCTGGAGGCGGTTGGCTTCTGATTAAACGCCAACAATTGGTGCAGGAACTTGCGGGGTGGTAAGCTGAGTAAGTAAGCGATAATCAACCTTATCGCTCATTTGGACAGAACACCTTTTGTCCCTCTTTTTTCCGTTCCGGAGGATGTCGTGCAAGCAACTGTCGATGATTCCGTAGGCGCGCTGGTGGCGCTGCAACACGCGCCGGCCGGCGCGCTCGTTTCCGTCGACGGCGATGCCGCGTCACAGGACCGCGTGCAGGCGGCCTTTGAGGCGATGGCGCCCAACACGCGCCGCGCCTACGGCAGCGCGCTCAGAACCTGGGGACGCTGGGCCGCGGCGCAGGAAGTCTCGGGCCTGTGCCCCGCGCCCGCGGAGCTGCGCCGCTATCTCCTGGAACGGGCGTCGCAAGGCGCCGGCGTTTCGTCGCTGACCGTGTTCGTGTCCGCCCTGCGCAAGCTGCAGGCGCTGGCGGCCGTGGAGCCGACCGCGCGCGACCAGCTGGTGGTCGATACCATGAGCGGTCTGGCGCGCCAGGCTGCATCGCCGCGGCAGGTGAGCGCGCTCACGGTGGGGGCGCTGGCCGCCATTTATGAGACCGCCTGTTTTCCCCGCGTCGGCCGCGGCGGCGTTCTCGAAGGCGCGGAAACCGCGCTGCGCCGGGGGCTGGTCGACATTGCGCTGTGCTGGGTGATGTCGGACGCAGGCCTGCGGCGCTCGGAGGCCGCGGCGCTGACCTGGGATGACATCACGCGCTGGGACAACGGCTCCGGCCGTCTCACGGTGCGGCGTTCGAAGACCGACGCCAGCCCGCGCACGGTCTATCTGACGCCGGTTGCCATGGCGCATCTGGACGCGATACGCCCGCAGGATGCGGCCGAGTCTGAGCCGGTCTTCGGTCTGTCGGTGGCCTCGATCTCGCGTCGCGTCAAGGCCGCGGCCAGGACGGCCGGCCTGGGGGCCGGCTACAGCGGGCATTCCGGGCGCGTCGGGATGGCGCGGCGCATGGCACGGGCCGGCGCGCCCACGCATGAGATTATGGCGCAGGGACGCTGGCGCAGCGCCGGCATGGTCGCCGACTACACCCGCGCCGAAAACGCCGAGCGGGCCGCGAAGTGGTTGGGGTAAGCGGGCGCGGGTTCCCTTTCCGCTTTTGTCAAAACATATAAGCGGGAGCGTTCAAGCTCATGCCAGACTGGATAATTCTTTATCGGGACTGACTTTTCACGAAAATACTGCGTCGCGGCAGGTGATTACTGTACCCGCTCGAAAGCCAATTACTCCCTAGCCCACTAAAGTATATGAATCCCAAAAATTGGGACCCACTTCAAACGAAAGTATTCGTCAAATTTATGCTCTTTGCGTAACTACTAAGCCTGAGGTGTCAGGGATGAAGGGCTGGTCTAGAAAGGGGTTTTCGTAGCAGTGCTGCGGCTTTGGCCAGTTAAGTTGAAAGTTCCCAAATGAACCCTAAAGCAGAATTCCAATATAGACTATCTGAGATCAAGCGGTGCATAGGCAATACAACCCAGGCCTGGGCGCATATGGGAAACTCTGAAAAGGCCAACAATAATATGTTAGCCATACTATTGCTCATCTCTGAGTTGATTGTGATTGCTCTTGTTGTTCTTTTGTGTTCAAAAAGTTAGGTCAGCCCTCTGTGCGTCGCATTAAGCAAGCCGTGATTCTATCGTGATGACAGGAATAGAGCCGGAGAATACTCTTGGCTCGTAGAGAGTGATACCAGGTCCTCTTAACTGTTCTCTTCAGCCGCTCCTCCCTCCTCATCCTCCAACTCCGCAAGTTTGGATCGCAAGACGGCCAACTCCGTTTCCAGCCCTTCGATGCGGGCCGCCAAGTCGTCGCGGCGGCGTTCCTTCTGTTCGCTTTCACGCGCCGCGGTCTCGGCATCCTCATCGACCATGCGGGTGTCGTTGCGGATGGCGAGGAGATGGACGGCCCAGAAGGCGGCGGCGGTGGCGGCGCGCACGAGGCCGTCCAACGTCTCGGCGCCGAAGAAGTCGGCGTTGGGGTCGCCAAGCGCCCACAGGAGCAGACGGTAGACGACCTGCGCCAACTCGAAGAGGATCAGGAGCGCGCCGACCAGGGCGATGCCGTAGAGGTAGACGCGGCGGGGCCAGGAGGCGCGTTCGGCGCGGCCGGCCTCATTGTCCTGCTCGGCGACGCGCTGCGCGGTGCGCCAGTGCAGCGACCAGACGGGGGCACCAACGGCGATGAGGCTCACTCCGCTGGAGAATTGATGGGCGCGAAAGCCCTTTTCGATCGAAATCGAGCCGATGACGGCGAGATCAAGAAGCGCCCGCACCAGATCGACCAGCCCGATCCAGAGGAGAAGAAGGCCGGTGGCGGCGACGGCGTAGTAGTAGAGCCGGCGCACGAACTCGCTCTCGCGCGAGTCGCCGTAGCGCTGCGCCTCGGCTGAGACCTGCAGCCAGTGCCAGCGCCAGGCCAGCGCGCCGACCGGCAGAAGGCCGAGGGGCGTGGTGAGGTCATCGATGTCGATATCGCCGGTATCGACGCCACCGAAGAGGAAAAGGACGCCCAGTCTCAGCAGCATCGCCACGGGAACGAGGGTGATGGCGGCGGCGAGCACGGTGGCGACATAGAGGTAGAGGCGCCGCAGAGCCATGCGTCCTTCGGGCGGCTGGGCGGTCATGAGGGCGTTCCAGTAGAGGTTGGTCAGCCGCCAGACCAGCGCGCCGACGAGGACGGCGGCCAGGGAACCGGAAATGCCGCGCTGCCACCAGCCCGTTCCCACCGTGGCCAGGGTGGCGGCCCCGAACGGCTCCAGCAGGGCGCGCCAGACGAAGTTGAGGACGTCGGCGGCGCCGGTGAGCAGCAGGCCAAGCGCAACCAGGCCGACAAGCAGCTGGAAGAGACGCCGCCAGCTGCCGGCCCAGCCCAGTTCGACGCCCAGGTCGCCATCCTCCTGGAGTAAACGGGCGAAATACAGGGAGAGAATCAGATGGATGCCGGCGTGGAAAAACTGGGCCACCCAACCGCCCGGTCGCATTTCTTCCTCGGACGGCGCGGCGCCGAGCAGGAGTTGGAAGCTGCCTTCAATGATGTGATAGAGGGCGCGGGCGCTGACATATGCTGTGGTAGCGAGCGCGGCGTAGATGAACAGCTTGCGCAGGGCCGCGCGCGATTCACCGGGTTGCTGGGCCAGGCGGCGGATATAGCGCCAGTGGATGAGAAAGATGGGCGCGCTGACGATGAGAAAGCCGCCAGGCTGGGCGATGGCTCTCTGCACCGAGCCGGTGGCGGAAAGCCCTGGAACGGCCCCGTCCGGGATCCACAGTCTGATCAGCGCTTCGATCAGGCCGTAGGCGGCCGAGAGCCCGGCGATCAGGCTGATGAAGGCGATGAGATAGAGATAGAGGCGTCGAATCATCGCCAGCCGGCCGGTTTCAGCTGTGGTCTGGTCGGTCATTGTCTGCTCAGTCATTGTTCACATCCTGAAAGGCGAGGAGTGAGGAACTACAGGAGAGAGGAGAGAGAGCTGTACGCTCAGTCCGCTCTTCTTTGCGTTCGCTCCTCGGTTACCGGCCTCAATAGAAGAGGTCGTCGGTGTCGATCTTCCACGCGTCCTCCTCGCGTACCAGGGGAATGGTGCGGCGGTAGGTGGATGTGCCGCTGTCGAAGAGGCCGCCCTGGTGGAAGTTGTCGATTGCCACCGTGACATAGGCTTTGTCGCCGTCTTCGCTTATGTCCACGTCGAGGATGCGCAGCCGACGCGCGGAGCGGCCGGAATCGTAGTAGTTGAAGTACTCACGAAAACCCGCCTCGCCTTCATCTTCCAGTACATCCCGGGAGTAGTGACTCATTGCAACGTCCGGTTCGTTGCGCACGGTGGCCAGGAAGACGTCGTGGACAACCGCCTCCGGCGTATCCTCGTTCAGATATTCAGCGCTCTGCCAGCCGCGGCCGCCGGTGACCGTTACCGTGATAACGGCGCCGATGACCAGCAGCAGCACGCCGACAATGATGCCCAGCGTAAAGCGATCGATTTTGATGCCCATGGGTCCACTTCCTTGTCACCCCTCACCTGAACGTCAAATGAAACGCATCCTGGGAATCCACATTGCGCCAGAAGAGCGCCGCTCACCTTGCAACCAGGCGGGGACTATGCTTGTTCACTAAATCCGTGAGATGAAATTCGAGAAACGCGGAGTCTCTCAATGATCTGACACAGGCCATATATGCACTGAGACAGCAACTCAGCGACATGCCAAGATATACCAGGGCATTATGCTGGTTAGCATTTTAAGAAAGTCCCCTGGCGAGATAAGGGATCACTGTGCTACTGCCGATAATCCCCGTTTTGAAGCGCTTGCTGTCGCGCTTCTTCCAAGGTGGACTGGATTTCGGAAACGTCGATCTCGGTTTCGGACGTCTCCAGCTTTGCGAACAACCAGTCAAAGACCGATCCGAAACCGGCCTGCATAGTTAAGGGCAGAGCAAAAGAGAGAGGCGGCAGTACCTCGTCGGCCCCACGCACTATTTCCTCCCCTTTACGCGCGGCCTCTGGCAACAATGCCCGATCTACGTCGCGATGCAATGGAGCCCATCCCACGTTTGTGGGGTCCTCGCCGATTCGGGCCATTTTCATCGCTTGCGCTTCGGCCGACGCCATGTAACCGACAAACGCGCTTGCTTGGGTATGATACGCCGCCCCCGCCGGGATTACGTAACCGAATACTGAAGTGACCTCTCCTGCCGGTGAATTGGGGTTCATCTGTGGAAACTGGAAGAAATCGAGTTCAGAGGCAAAATCAGGAGGCAGCTCGCCCGCGATAAAATGGTGGGCAAGCGCCATCACAGCCTTCTTCTCCGTGAGCGGTTCATTCACATCCCCGCGAATCAGTGCGTTCATACTCCCTATCGCAGAAGTCAGGCTCGGCGATTCAATAAAGTATCCCCGTCGAAAAAGAGAAATCCAGGTTTCCCAGACGATGGCCAGCCGTTCATCTTTGTAGCTCTCTTCCCCCTGTATCAACTGCCTATGAAACGAAGGTCCATTCAAGCGTATATTGAGGTAGCTGAACCACAGATAGTTGATTCGGCGGTCCTGCCCGGACACGGAGAGAGGCGTCTCTCCGTTCGCCAACAGCGTGTCGCAAATGTAGCCAAATTCCTCCCAAGTCGTGGGCAGAACCAGGCCATAGCGCTCGAAAACCTCTTTGTTGTAGTAGATGCCTGCCCAAGAAAATCCGACAGGAATGAATCGCGAAGTACCATCGACACGACCGACTTCCCTGAACTGCCTTCCATATGCTTCAGCAAGGTCGTGCTCCGCCCAAATGTCGGAGACATCGAACAACAGATTCTGCTGGGCAACATCGTACAGTTCATGGCTTTCCAGCCACATAACTACCTCGGGAGGCGGGGATTCCGACAAGTAATGGCTTAGGCCGTGCTCCTGCGACTGACGGTCAACCTCTATCCCCGGCACCTGCTCAAGAAATCGTTCAATCACCACTCTATCAGGCTCAGACCAATGTGGGTCCCCCGGCGCCACATATCTGATTGT
>JAPPKT010000206.1 GCA_028819675.1 Caldilineaceae bacterium
TCAGAATCCTCGAAGGCGACCGCGGCTACTACCGCAAAGAGGTGGAAACCGGCCCTAACTGTGTACTCCAGCTCTGCGACATCCGCGGCCTCGGCGCCAGGCGCGACATTCTCGTCTCCACCTTCGTCAACCCCATCTACATCTACGACGACGACCTGAACTGTCTCTGGAACTGCCACTTCTACGGCGGTGCCGGCCATTCTCACGACTTCTACGACATTGACGGCGACGGCAAGGAGGAGGCCTTCATCGGCTACTGCTGCGTGCGCGCCGACGGCCTCAAAGTCTGGTGGCGGCCCGATCTCGAGCCCCACCTCGAGGAGATGACCCGCGCCCCCCACGTCGACCACCTGCACGTCCACGACATCGACGAAGACGGCAAACCCGAACTGCTCATGGTCGCCGGCAAGGACCTGGTCGTCCTCGATGCCGCGACCGGCCAAGACCGCTGGATCTTCGAAGGCACGCACATCCAGACCTGCGCCGTGGGCAATTTCCGCCCCGAGATGGACGGCAAGCAGCTGTTTGTCACCGAACGCCGCCTCCACCGCGACCAGGCCCACATAGGCTTCCGTGCCTATCTCGTCGACTGCAACGGCAATGAGATCTGGCGCATGGAAAAGGCCGGCTACGGCAGAACAATTCGGTTGGCTGGCGCCGATTCAGATCTTATCTTCGCCGAATGTCAGGGAAAGAAGCCCAAGCTCATCGACGGGCACGCAAACATCATTCAGGAGCTGGATATGCCGCTGCACACCTACGCCGAAGACCGCTTCGATGACGGCGACACCGGCGTGCGTGCACTTTTCGAAATTGCCGATACCAACGGCGACGGCAAGCTGGAACTGTTGGGTTACAACCGGACGCGCCTGTGGCATTGGGTGCAGGATTAGCCGATAGGAGTTGAAGGCTTTGTATCTCGTATTCGACGGTCAGTACTTGTAAACCTTTTGCAACTGCGCACAATCAAGGAGAAAACGAATGAAGAGCCTGAAAAACAGCAGTAACTGGATTTCGCGGCGCGAGTTCATGCGCGTTTCCGGTGTGGCCACCGCCGGTCTGGTGGCCGTAGCCTGCGGCGCCGGCGGAGAACCGCAGGAAGAAATGGCCGCCGAACCGGCCGCCGACGAGGCGCCGGCCGCAGAAGCCGCCGCTCCGGCCGCCTCGGACAGCATGTACAGCGAAGCCCCCATGCTGGCGGAAATGGTCGCCGCAGGCGATCTGCCCCCCGTTGACGAGCGGCTGCCTGCCAGTCCCGCTGTCTTGGAAGCCGTCGAGCAGGTTGGCGTGTACGGCGGTACCATCCGGCGCGGCTTCAAGGGCGTCTCCGACCGCTGGGGCCCGACCAAGATGCAGAACGAGTCCCTCACCTGGTACAACATGGACCTCACCCTGCGCCCCAACATGGTCGAATCCTGGGAAACCAACGATGACGCCACCGTTTGGACATTCAACCTGCGCGAGGGGCTGAAGTGGTCGGACGGATCGCCGTTCGACAGCGAAAGCTTCACGTGGTGGTACGAAAACCATTTCTCCAACGAGGACCTGACCCCCGCAGTCTCGATTCGCTGGGGAACCGGTACCCCGCGCGTACCCATGGTCGTGTCTGCCCCCGACAACAACACGGTCATGATGACCTTCGAACATCCCAAGCCCCTCTTCGCCTTCGATGTGACCCGCTCCCACTGCTTCTCGCCGGGCCACTACATGCAGCAGTTCCACATCGATCTGACCGATGACAAAGAGGGCCTCGAAGCCCAGATCGATGAAGCCGGCGTCGACTCCTGGGACCAGTACTACGTCGACCGCAACTGGTGGTACTTGAACCCGGACCGCCCCAACATCGGCCCCTGGCTGTCCAAGAACGAGCTCTCCTCCGAGCTGTTCCTCATGGAGCGCAATCCCTACTTCTGGCAGGTGGACGAGGAGGGCAAGCAGCTCCCCTACATCGACAAGGTGACACACCGCCTCTTCGACACCAACGACGTCTTCAACCTGCGCGTCATCAACGGCGAGGTCGACTTCCAGTCCCGTCACATCCAGACGGGCAACTTCACGCTCTACAAAGAGAATGAAGATGCCGGCGAATACCGCGTCATCATCGGTACCTCGACCCGGCATGAAGTCGTGACCCCCAACCAGGGCGCACAGGACCCACGCGTGCGCGAACTGTTCCAGAACCGCGACGTGCGCATCGCCATGTCACTGGCAGTCGACCGCGATGCACTCAACGAGCTCGTGTGGGACGGCCTATTGACACCGCGTCAGTACAGTCCCCTCGATCAGTCGCCCCAGTACTACGCCAAGCTGACCGAAGCCTACGCCGGCTACGACCCCGACCGCGCCAACCAGCTCCTCGACGACGCCGGTTACGCCGAGCGCGATTCCGACGGCTTCAGGCTTTGGAAGGACGGCAGTGGCGAGACTCTGAGCTTCATCATCGAGGGCACCTCCCAGCCCGGCACGCCCGAAGAAGACTCGGTCCTCACCATCATCAAGTACTATGAAGATATCGGCCTCAAGGCCACCTACAAAGGCATGGAGCGGTCGCTCTACACAGAGCACTGGTCTGCCAATACCCAGGACGCTGTCTACTGGGGTGGCTATCGCGATCTGCTGCCCATTCTCACCCCGTCTCCTTGGATCGGTACTGAGCTCGACCGCCCCTGGGCAGGCGCCTTCGGCCGCTGGAAAGTCGACGAGAACGACGCCAATGGCGAACCGCCCCCGGACGGCCACTTCCTCTGGGACATCTGGGAGATCTGGGACCAGGTCAGCGCCGAGCCGGATCCCGCCAGACGCGACGAGTTGTTCTTCCAGATTCTTGACATCTGGGCCGAAGAGATTCCGATCGTCGGCTACCTCGGACAGTCCCCGGCCCTGATCATCATGAAGAACCAGATGCACAACTACATCTCAGGCCAGCCCGTCAATGACGGCCTGGAGGACGAGCACTTCCTGAATCCGCAGCTGCTCTTCTGGGAAGATCCTGAGAATCACATGTAGGGCGAAGTAAAGTACGGGAAACTTGCGATAGCGTGCGTGAGCACGCCGTCGCATTCGGGTTCCCGCTTTCGTGCAACGAATGCGGACGGCGCAACGGTTCCAATCCCCCACGCACCGTTGCGCCGTTCAAATCCGGCGCCCACCAACCGAGACTGGCAACCCCTATGGCATCGACCGAACGGCCGGCCCGCCCGCGATTCACCTCAGTTAAAACCTACAAGCACGCAGCCGGCCATCCCACCTTCTGGTATCCGCCTGAATGGCAGCTCCAGGAGACCGATACGCCCCATCCGGCCGTAAGCCTCTATCCGGATCCCTCCGACGAGGCCACCTTCATCTCCATTACAGTCCAGGATATGGGCCAGCCGCTGGCCGCGGAGGAGAGTTCGCTGCTCGCGGAAGGTATCGAGGAAGGGCTGAACCAACTTGATCAGTGTGTGGTCGAGAGGCTGGATGCCCTTGACGACGTGGGCGACTGGTGCCGGGAGTGGGTCTGCACCTTCGTGCAGGATGGGACCACCCGTCGCCGCCGTGCCCGTCTTTTCTGCGCCGCGCAATATCTGTATTCGGTCGTGGTTCAGGGCGCATCGACCGAGCGCTACGAATACTGGCGTGGCATGATGGAATGGGTCATGTTGACCGTCTCGAATACCACCGTCGATATGGGCTCGTAGACTGCCTCGCCCCGGGCAATCTCTGATCGTACATTGTCCCTGAGATTCCAAACACTCTTTTTTTCGTTTTGAGCGAAAGGAACAGAACACGATGAAGGACGGAATGGATCGTAGAACTTTCCTGCGCATGAGCGGGCTTTCGGCCGCCGCCGCAGTCGCGGCTGCTTGCGGCGCCCCCGGCGGCGACGCCGAACCGGAGGCCGCGGACGAGGCCCCAGTGGCCGAGGAGGCCCCCGCCGCCGATTCAGCCTCGATGTCCAAGTACAACGAGTCGCCTCTGCTCGCCGAGCGCGTCGCCGCCGGCACGCTCCCGCCGGTCGATGAGCGCCTCCCTGCCAATCCTGTGGTCATCGAACCCCTCGACGAAATTGGCCAGTACGGCGGCACCACCCGCGTTGCCATCGGTAACCCCAATCACCTCTTCGGCGACCCACAGGCCGTCATGGGCACCGAGCTCATCCTGCGCATCGCCCCCGACTTCTCATCCATCACCAGCGGCTTGGCCGAAAGCTGGGAGTTCAACGAGGACGCCACCGAGCAGATCCTGCATCTGCGCGAGGGTCTCATGTGGTCCGACGGCGCCCCCTTCAGCGCCGACGACTTCATCTTCTCCTGGCATGACCTCTGGCTCAACGACGAGTACGCCCCCGGTGGTCCGCCATCCGCTTGGAAGGCGGGAGCGTCAGCCGCCGGCGACCCACTGGAGATGGAGAAAATCGACGATTACACGATCAAGCTCTCCTTCTCCAAACCGTACCCCCTGATCGTCTTGCACGAGACCTTCTACGCCGGTTCGCAAGGCGGCCTCTGGCAGCCGGCACACTACCTGAAGCAGTTCCACCCCGCCTACGGCGACGCCGACGAGATCGCCGCAATGACCGAAGATGCCGGTTTCGAGGAATGGCACCAGCTCCTGCGCGATAAAGGCCGCGTCGGTTCGACCATCCCGGCACAGGTCGGACTGCCCGGCATGACCGCCTTCATTCGCGTCGACGACGCCCCCGACCATCACACCTACGAACGCAATCCCTACTACTGGAAGGTGGACACCCAGGGCAACCAGCTCCCCTACATCGACAAGACGATCGTCTTTGTCATCGACAACCGCGAAGTCGCCAACGCCAAGCTGATCGCCGGCGAGCTGGAGTTCTCCGGTCGTCAGGCAGACCTCGCCAACATGGAGCTCTATCAGGCCAACCTGGAGTCGGCAGATCTTAAGATCAAGATGTGGAAGTCGACCTTCCCCGGCCGTACCATCATTGTGCCCAACCATACGCACAAGGACCCGCAGGTGCGGGAATTCTTCGGCAACAAGGACGTACGTCACGCGATGTCGATAGCAATCAATCGCGAAGAGATCAACGACGTCGTCTACTTCGGTCTGGGCGAGCCGCGCCAGTGGGCGGCCTGGCCCAATTCAAGATACTACCAGGCAGGTGACGAAGACAACTGGGCCCAGTTCGATCCCGACATGGCGATGGATCTGCTCGACCAGGCCGGCTATACCGAAAAGGACTCCGACGGCTTCCGTCTCTTCCCCGACGGCTCGCGCGTCAGTTGGGTCATCCAGCTCGATACCGAGCAGGCCGACATCATCGACGTGTTTGAGCTTGTCGTCGAACAGTGGCGCGCCGTCGGCCTCGACCCGTCTATCAGGCCGATCAATCGCTCCCATCTCAACGAACTCGTGGCTGCCAACGATATGGGCATGTCCGGTTGGGAAGGCGACATCTCCGATATCACCTGGGTCTGGTGCTCCCGCCTCAACCACCCCGGTCAGTGCAACGTGCCCTGGGGCAAAGGCTATGACATCTGGCTGGACGGCGACCAGGAGAGCGAAATCGCCGTCGAACCCCCGGACGAGGTCGCCTGGGTCTATCACCGCTGGCAGGAAATGATCGACGCCGTCTCCGAAGAAGAGCACGTCGCCATCGCCCGCGAGCTGTGGGAATGGTTCTACGACTTCCTGCCCGGCTTCGGCACCGTCGGCATTCCCAAGCCGGTCGTCATGAAGAAGAACCTGACCAACTTCCCCGACGACGGTGTATGGGGCTTCTCCGTCATTCGGGCAGTGCCTGTCCATCCTGAGCAGTTCTTCTATAAGCAGAGTTAACGCCAACTTTCGGCCAGTGGATGGTGGCTCGTTGCTACGAGTCGCTGTCCTCTGGCCCTTGCCTTCTGGAACTTGGGCTATGCGTGAGTACATTCTGCGGCGGGTCATACAGCTGATCCCGACCCTGATCCTGATCTCCATCGTCAGCTTTACCATCATTCAGCTCCCGCCGGGTGACTACGTCACGACCTACGTGGCCAACCTTGCCGCGGCCGGTGAAGAACTGAGCGAAGAGGAAATCGCCGCACTGGAAGAGCACTATGGCCTGAACCAGCCCGGATACATTCAATACATCAAGTGGATCACGAACTTCGTGCAAGGCGATATGGGGCTCTCCTTTTACTGGGATCGCCCGGTCAACCGGCTGATCGGCGAACGCCTGATGCTGACCATGATCATGTCCTTCTTCACCCTCCTCTTCGTCTACGCCATGGCCATCCCCATCGGCATCTACTCCGCCGTTCGCCAGTATAGCTTGGCCGACTACCTGTTTACTTTCATCGGTTTCATCGGCTTGGCGACGCCCAACTTCCTTTTGGCACTCATCTTCATGTACATAGGCATAAAAGTCTTCGGGGCCAGCGCAGGCGGTCTCTTTTCCACTGAGTACCTGGATGCAGACTGGAGCGTAGCCAAGGTCTGGGACATGCTGAAGCACATGTGGTTGCCGGTCGTGATCGTCGGCACCGCCGGCACCGCCGGTACCATCCGCGTGATGCGCGCAACGACTCTGGACGAGATCGGACGCCCCTATGTGGAGACCGCGCGGTCTAAGGGCCTGCGCGAAGGTCGGCTCACCATGAAATACCCTGTGCGCGTTGCCCTGAACCCGATTCTGAGCACCATCGGCTGGCGCCTTCCCGAAATCGTCTCCGGCACCGTTCTCGTGGCTCTCGTTCTGAATCTGCCAACCACCGGGCCCCTGCTCTGGCGCGCGCTGATGTCCCAGGACCTCTACCTGGCCGCCAGCATGATCATGATTTTAAGCACGCTCACCCTGATCGGGACACTGATCTCGGATATCCTCCTCGCATGGGTCGATCCGCGCATACGTTACGGGGAGCGGGGAACAACATGACCAGCGCAGCCGATCCGCGTGCCGCCTCCCCCTATGAGAGGGGAAACCTCTCCGACCTCCTCGAAGCCGAGGGAACCATTGGGGAGTCCAGAACCCAGTTCCTGACCCCGCGCCAGCTGATGTTGCTCCGCTTCCGGCGCAACAAGATGGCCGTCTTCTCAATGTGGTTCATGGTTCTACTTTACCTCTCCGCACTCCTCGCCCCCGTCATCTCACCCTACGACAAGACCCATCGCTTCAACAAGCATCTCTACCTCCCCCCAAGGGAAATTCACATTCGCGCCGATGACGGCAGCTGGCGTCGACCCTTCGTTTACGCGGTCACGATCGAAACAAACAAGGAAACGTTTACACGCGACTTTGTCGAAGACCGCAGCCAGCAATACCCGGTTCAGTTCTTCGTGAAAGGGGATCCTTACAAGCTGTGGGGCATTTTCAGAATGGACTGGCATCTCTTTGGCGTCGAAAATGCCGAAGAGGTCGGCCCGATCTTCCTTTTGGGGGGCGATAAGTTCGGTCGTGATATCTTTGGGCGCGCTCTGCACGGAGGCCGCATATCCCTGACCATCGGTCTGGTCGGCGTTACCATCGCTCTCGTCATCGGACTGCTATTGGGGGGCCTGTCCGGACTGTACGGCGGCCTCGTCGACAACCTGATCCAGCGCCTGATCGAATTCATCCGCTCTATCCCGACAATCCCTCTCTGGATGGGCCTGGCCGCTGCCATGCCGGCCGACTGGCCGCAGACACGAGTCTATTTCGGCATTACCATCATCCTTTCTCTGCTCGCCTGGACGACTCTGGCCAGGGTGGTGCGGGGCAAGTTCCTCTCCCTGCGCAATGAGGACTTCGTCCTCGCCGCCCAATCAGCCGGCGCCAACCAGTGGTACCTGATCTGGCAGCACCTCGTTCCCTCCTTCATGAGTTACGTTTTGGTCGATATCACTCTCGCCATACCCGGCATGATTATAGGAGAAACCGCGCTGAGCTTTCTCGGCCTGGGACTGGTATCGCCCACGGTTAGCTGGGGTGTAATGCTCAAGGATGCACAGCAAGTCGTCGAAATCGCCATCCACCCCTGGATCCTGTGGCCCGCCATGTTCGTCGTCGTCACCGTGCTCGCCCTCAACTTCATTGGCGATGGCCTCCGCGACGCAGCCGACCCGTACGCCGACCTGTAAATGAAGCCGTCCCAGTTCCGCTTTCCGTCCAGCTTCCATCTATCAGCCAACAGTTCCAGTTCAGCCGATGGACACACTGCTTGAAGTAAGAGACTTGCAGACCCACTTCTTTATGGCCGAAGGGGTCGCCAAGGCCGTAGACAGCACAACCTTTTCGATCCGTCGCGGCCAGGTCCTCGGCGTGGTTGGCGAAAGCGGCTGCGGCAAAAGTGTCACCGCACGCTCCATCATGCGCATGGTACGGCCGCCTGGACACACCGTAGACGGCGAAATCCTCTACTCCAGGCCTGACGAAGACGGGCAGAGCACCGTCGTCGACCTGCTTCAGCTTCCCGCTACCGGAACAGAAATGCGCGCCATCCGCGGCGGCGAAATCGCAATGATCTTCCAGGAGCCTCGCGCCTCTCTGAGCCCTGTTCATAAAGTTGGCGATCAGATAACCGAAAATATCCTGCTGCATCAACCAGTAACGCAGTCCGAAGCCGAAGACATCGCCGTCGATATGCTCCAGCAGGTGCATATTCCTCTGGCCGAGCAGCGCATGAACGCATTCGCCCACCAGCTCAGCGGCGGCATGTGCCAGCGTGTGATGATCGCCATGGCCCTCTCCTGCCACCCCAGTCTTCTCATCGCAGACGAACCCACCACCGCGCTGGACGTCACGACGGAAGCCCAGATCCTTGAACTGATGCAGGGGCTGCAGGCCGAGCTGAATATGGCCATAATGTTCATCACCCACGATCTGGGCGTCGTCGCCGACATGGCCGACGAGGTGGCCGTGATGTACCTCGGCAAAATCGTCGAGCGCGGCGCCGCCGCCGACATCTTCCGCGACCCCAAGCACCCCTACACCATCGCTCTGCTCGAGTCCCTGCCCCGCATGGACCAGAAGCGAGAGTGGCTCCAAACCATCCGCGGCGTAGTTCCCGACCCCTACAGCACGCTCAATGGCTGTCCTTTCCATCCCCGTTGCGCCGATTTCATCGCCGGCGTCTGCGACGAAATCGTGCCCCAGCCGATCACTCTGGAAGACAACCGCGAGGTGCGTTGCCTCCTCTATACGGAACACGCACAACAGGACAGCTCCCCAGTCGCAGAGGAAACAAACCATCAATAGCGTTTCAGACAGCTTTCCACTTCTGGAAGTAGACGGCCTGAAAAAACACTTCCCAATCTCGGCCGGACTCTTCTCAAAGGTCGTCAGCCATATCAAGGCTGTGGATGGCGTCGATTTCGCGCTGCAAAAGGGCGAAACGCTGGGACTCGTCGGCGAAAGCGGCTGCGGCAAGACCACCGTCGGCCGGCTGATCATGCGACTCTACGAACCGACCGCCGGCACGATCCAGTTTCGCCCTCAAGGCGAAGAGGGTGAAAACTACAATCTGGCAACGTTGGACAACACCGCCCTCCGGCCCGTACGTTCCCACCTGCAGATGATATTTCAGGACCCCTACACCTCCTTGAATCCCCGCAAAACTATCCTCGACATTATCGGCGAGCCACTGCGGCTGAACGGAATGGGCAAAGGCTCCGAGCTCGAGGACCGCGTCGTGGAGATGCTGCGCCTCGTCGGCCTGCGCCCCGAGTACATAACCCGCTACCCCCACGCCTTCAGCGGCGGACAGCGCCAGCGCATCGGCATCGCCCGCGCCCTCATCCTCAATCCCACCCTCGTCATCGCCGATGAGCCGGTCTCCGCACTCGACGTCTCCGTGCAGGCGCAGATACTCAACCTCCTCAAATTCCTCCAGCGCGAACTGGACCTGACCTACCTGTTCATCGCCCATGACCTCGGCGTCGTCAAGCACATCAGCGACCGCGTGGCCGTCATGTACGTCGGCAAGCTGGTAGAGCTGGCAGATGCTGACGACCTGTATCGGCAGCCGCTCCATCCCTACACCGAAGCTCTACTCTCCGCAGTTCACGTCGCGGGCCCGGCCCACAGCCGGCAGGAGCGTATCGTCCTCGAGGGTGAGGTAGCCGACCCTTCCAACCCTCCCTCCGGCTGTTATTTCCATCCCCGCTGCCGCTACGCCCAGGAGCGCTGCAACCAGGAAACGCCAGAACTGCGAAACCTGACTGGCGAGAGATACGTCGCCTGCCACTTTGCCGAAGAGCTGGACCTGGCCGGCGCCGGCACCGCATAGACCCGACTGAATTCAAATGAGGAGAAAGCGCTGATGACTATGCGCCCCATCACTTCCGGGCCCAGGCATCACTGGTTCGGTTACTATGACAAGCTGCAGTTCGATCCCTCCAGCCGCTACGTGCTCGGGATGGAGGTCGACTTCGAGCATCGCTCGCCCAACGCCGAGGATACAGTTGGAATCGGAATGATCGACCTGGCCGGCGGCGACCGCTGGATTGAGCTGGGCGAAACCAGGGCCTGGTGCTGGCAACAGGGCTGCATGCTCCAGTGGATTCCAGGCTCGGATAGGGAGGTAATCTGGAACGATCGAGTGGACGACCGCTTCGTATGCCACATTTTAGACGTACAATCGGGTAAGAAGCGCACGGTCGGATATCCGATCTACACCGTCTCTCCCGACGGTCGCACCGCCATCGGCGCCGACTTCCGCCGCATCAACCACATGCGGCCCGGCTACGGCTACGCCGGCATCCCCGACCCCAACTTCGACCGGCTGGCGCCCGAAGACGTAGGAATCCATCGTGTCGACCTGGAGACCGGCCAGGCATCGCTGATAATCTCAATCGCAGAGGTCGCCGCCATCCCCTATCCCCACAAGGACATCAGTGGAGCCAGGCACTACTTCAATCACTTGCTCTTCAATACCGACGGCTCTCGCTTCATCTTCCTGCACCGCTGGCGGTTCGGCGACGCCGGTTTCAACACCCGCATGATGACCGCCGCAACCGACGGCTCCGACGTCTACCCCGTCGACCAGTACGGCCACACCTCCCACTTCATCTGGCGCGACCCCGAACACATCCTGGCATGGGCCCGCCATCCCTCGCACGGAGACGCCTTCTACATCTACCGCGACCGCACGCAGGACGTGTACGTAATCGGCAAGGGCGTGATGAAGCTGAACGGCCACTGCACCTATCTTGCCGATACAAATTGGATTCTCAACGACACCTATCCCGTGCCCAGGGGCGAGGGCAGGGCCCAGGAGCTGTATCTCTACAATGTGGAAAGTGGCGAGAGGACGGAACTGGGAGAATACGCCTCATACCCGGAATACACGGGCGAGTGGCGCTGCGATCTGCACCCGCGCTCCAGCCCCGATGGGAGGCTGATCACAGTAGATTCAGTGCATGGGGGCGACGGTCGTCAGATCTACCTGATGGACATCTCCGCGTACCAGGGCATCTAGTGAGGAATGGAGCCGCGTGCCCTTGTATCGTCGCGTGAGTTAAAACTGGGGCGAGCTAATCCCAGGTGTAAGACCCCTTTTCGTCCTGCGGAATCGAGTCGAAGCTCTGCATGGCCTGCCGCCTCTCCGGCGTCAGACCGGCGCGGCTGGCAATCTCCTCGGCCAGCTCAGGGATAAATGGCAGGTCCTCGCGAAACAGTACGGTCGAATCTTCCGGAGTGTAATGGATCTGCAAGTCAACGTCGGCCGCGCTTGCTTCCCGTCTGCGCACGACCACGTCCAGGCGTGTCATGTTCCCCCACGCCCACTTGCGCGATAGAGCCCAGAAGCGCAACGGGCTCCTGATCACAAGCCCTTCATCCGAAACTTCGTAAACGGTACCGATGTCGATGATGTGCCCGTAGAGGAGTAATGCCCCCCAGATCAGGAAAGTCCAGGCCATTGCCTCTACAAAGAAAAGCCGGTCGATTCCCATCGTGAATGTCAAAATACCCGCTATGAGCAGGGCGGCCGCCGAAACCATCGACTTCGGTCTCCCTCTGAAGGTCACCGCCTCACGAATCTCATCTGCCTGTAGCGATTCAGCCATAGGACCATTCTGCCTTGTAGCAATGATTTGATTCCGCTTTCACGCAACTGCAGGCAAGCGTTTCACTTCCTCAAGCTCGGCTGCAATTCATGAACTGAGATTAGTAGTTACAACAGAGAATAGTATAGACCCAAGGGGAAAGCCAACAAAATTTTGCGGCCACCTTCGCACTGCAAAGTACCGCCTGCCATCCCGCTATCGTCCTGCGGGCAACTGACGTCCGATCGTTCAGTCGACAACCAGGCGATACCCTCTACCTCGGACTGTGGTGATATAGACAGGCTCTGACGGATCCGGCTCCACCTTCTGGCGCAACCGGCTGACCAGCTTCTCGATTCGGGAATCGTCAACTTCCAGCATGTGTTCGTCACCCCACACGCCTTCGACAATTTCGTATTTGTCTACAATGTTGTTGCTCATCAGGTAGAGTAGCTTCATCAACCGGTATTCAAGATGTGTGAGGTCAATCGGACGGCCGCCTACGGTCACTTTCCCGCTCTCTTCATCCACACGCAGCCCTTCTCCGAAAGTCGCTGTGGTCTGGTGCGCCAGAACGTACTCGGCGAAGAGACGGCAGAATGCGCGCAGCTCTTCCCGCTCCTGAACTAGAACGTGCTGCTTCATCAACTGCGACAATGTGAAAGCGTCAGGCTCCAGCCCGGAGAACAGCAGGCGCAGGGCCTCCTGCTGCTCTGACGTGCAGCTGTTCCATATCTTCTCGCTCTCAGTATGCAGTGCAGGATCTCCGCGTACCAGATCGATCAGACCCCTGAGAAAGACGAAGCGATTCTCCTCGCTCCCACTCTCTCCGCCTGACCCCGCTTCCGCACGCCCGATAATCCTGCTGACCCCCGCCAGATAGCCCGGATGCCCACCCGTCCACTGGTAGACGAATTCGAAATCCTCTACAAACGGGACGGCGCCATTCAGCGCGGCAATCTGGCGAAGGTACTGCTCCACGTCATGGCGGGGAAGCGGAGCAAGATGCCACGGATGATGCGAGAACAGCTCACCAAATTCGCCGCTGTGGTCGCCTGGACGCAGAATCGCCAGGGGCCGTACCGTTGCGGTCACAAAGACAAGCCGGCTGCCGAATCGGTCCTTCTTGGCCCGCAGGTTGAGAAAAACACGCGTGTCGATCTGCTGAAATGGCTCGTCGAACTCGTCGAACATCAGAATCAGTTTGTATTCTGAACCGTAGAGCGCGGCGTTGAGCCCGTTGCTGAAACTCAGGGGCACCTGAAATACGTTTGCTGGCGCCACCAGCGCCTCGTAGGCGTCCTGCAGCGCCTGGTTTCCCGCCAGGGCTGGGCCGCTTTCCCGCAGGCATCGCAGCACCAGCTCGTAAAACCCCTGCTCCGTCATCTCCAACATGCGGTTGCAATCGATGTAGACCGGCAGAAACGCGCTCCCGTCTTCGCCCAGCTGTTGCAGCCAGACGTCCGCGTGCGCCAGTGCCCGCATCAGAGAAGACTTGCCCACATTGCTGAAACCCGTAATCTCAACGCAATGTGAGTTGTTGAGCATCTGAATGATGGGCCCAACGTCGGACTGACGCATCTTGCTTCCATCCGGTTGGCGCAGCATCGTCGTCATAGGCCCCCCATTCTACAGCCACTCATCTCTCAATCCCCGACCTGGATTACGTCCCCGCAATATCCGCCGACCACCCAACCCCAACTCAAATTCCAACTCTACACGAGGCGAGAGAGTTTTCCTCACTACTCACTCCTCTCCCCTCTCTCCTCGCTTTTTTGGGCGGTCGGGCCTATTCGGCCCTCCCTTGTGCGGGG
>JAPPKT010000167.1 GCA_028819675.1 Caldilineaceae bacterium
AGAGCCGGATAGCGACGACATATCTGGAACTGTCGCCGGTCTCCGCGCTGAGGCGATACCGGCTGGTGGCTTCGACGCAGGCGATATTGCTGCTTCTTTTCAGCATTCCCATTTTGGGGCTTGTCCTCTATTTCATTGTTCTGATCGCCGACAGCACGGTAAAGCGGCAGCAGATCGAGATTTCGATCCTGAAGAGCCGGGGGGCGACGAGCGGTCAGATCTTTTCGATCTATCTGCTGCAGGGCGCTACGCTTGGG
Source organism: Caldilineaceae bacterium (assembly GCA_028819675.1). The sequence continues at coordinate 258 of JAPPKT010000167.1, forward strand.
ATCTTTGCGCTGGCAGTTGGCCCGGAGTTGGGCAAGGTGGTGGCGCAGTTCATTGGCGGGACGCGCTACTTCATGACATTTGAGGCGCAGACGCCGCTGCAGATCGAGACGACGACGACCAGTATGACGTATACGGTTGTCGCGATTGGGGGCGCTCTCTTGGCGACTGTGCTGCCGGCAATGGGGGCGGCACGGCTGGCGATTGTCGAGGCGAAGCAGGAGGTAAGCCGCCGGCAGCGACGCTCCTTCTGGGAACGCTCGTACCTTGACTTTTTGCTGCTGGGGGTAGCGAGTTACGGCTACTACATGCTCAGGACGCAGGGGCGGATCGCCTTTCTGCAGGCCGATGTTCCCACGGACCCGCTGGACAACCCACTGCTGTTTCTGGCGCCGGCGCTGTTTATTCTGGCGGTGGCGCTGGTGGCCGTCCGTCTCTTCCCGATCATTGCGTTGATACTGAGTATGCTGTGGGCGCGGCTGGGCGGGATCTCGATGCTGCTGGCATTCTACAATCTGGCGCGCACGGGCAGAGTCTATACCAGCTTGCTGTTGCTGCTTATCCTGACCACAAGCCTTGGGACTTTTACGGCATCGATGGCGCGCACGCTGGACGCCAACCTGGTGGCGCGCATCTTTTACGAGGTGGGGGCGGATGTCACGCTGACTGAGGGGGCGGCGCTGCGGATTCTTCCCTCCGAAGACGGTAGACCGGTAGAAGAGGGGGAGGAGGAGTTTGTGTGGATCAACATGCCGGTGGACGAACACCGGCAGGCACCGGGGGTCACGGCTGCGACCCGTATCGGAGATTTCCCGGTTTCCACACGCGTGGGCGGCAGGCTGGTCAGCGGCAGGCTCTTCGGTATCGACCGCAGCCATTTCCCGGAGGTCGCGTATTTCCGGCCGGATTTTGCCAATGATTCGCTCGGTGCGCTCATGAACGCGCTGGCGCTGGAGTATAGCGGCGTCATTGTCAGCCAATCGATGTTGGACGCTCTCGGGCTACAGATTGGCGATACGATCGCGCTGAGCGGGCTCGTCCAAGCAAGTAATGCGACGTTCGATTTTCAGATCGTGGGGGCAATGGAGCTGTTTCCGACCGTCTACCCGCAGGACGGAGAGTTTTTTGTCGCCAACCTAGATTACATCTTTTCTCTAATTGGCCATGAGGTCCCTTACAGGGTCTGGCTGGCAACTGAGGAAGCCATTGATCCGGAACTTCTGGTAAGTTCATTGGACGAACTTGGCTACAGGATAATATCGATGGAGGATGCGCATTCGGAGCTGGCGGAGGCGCAGGCAAGGCCGGCACGGGTCGGGCTGTTCGGGTTTCTTTCGGTTGGCTTCATCGCCGTAGCCATTCTGAGTATGCTGGCATTGGTGATTTACTCGGCATTGTCGTTTCGGCAGCGATTCATCCAGCTGGGCATATTGCGGGCGATGGGTCTTTCGACAAGCCAGCTTGTCTTTTCGCTTGGCGGCGAACAGGTGACGGTTACGACGGTGGGTATTGCTGCGGGCAGCTACCTGGGCCTGCTGAGCAGCTATCTTTTCATACCCTTCTACCAGATTGGGCACGACCAGGCCGATCTGGTCCCGCCGTTTGTCGTGCAGATCGCGTGGGACGATGTAACGCAGCTGGTGCTGGCGATGATGACCATGGTTTTGGTGGCAGCGATCGGCACGTTGTGGTTGCTGGTGCGGATGAAGACTTTTCAGGCGGTTAAAATGGGCGAAGTGCTCGCATGATTTTGAACTGCGCCGGCAGGTGAAGGTGTGCTTCGTCACCCGTCACCTAGAAAGGAGTTCCCATGAAAGTTGGTCTTGACGCTCTGACGCTGAAAGCTGTAAGCCTTGATCCGCTGGAGCTCCTGGAATTGACGAGGGCCCACGGCTTGGAGGGCCTGCATTTTTCGGCGAGGCTGCTGGAAGGGCGCGACGATGCCTATGTGGACAGGCTGTCGGAAGAGGCAGAGGCCCACGGGCTGTATCTTGAACTGGCCGGCGCCGGTGTCAACCCCGGTCAGAGCGGGCGAACCGTGGCCGAGATGGCGGCGGAGTGGAAGCCACTTTTCACGCTGGCGAGGAGGTTGAATGCTCCGATTTTGAATACCTGTTTTGGACTGCTTAAGGAGCGCACGTTTGCTGCGCCGACGCTGGCGGAACAGATCGAGTTGACGATCGAGGTATTGCGAGAGCTGAGCCTGATGGCTGCGGAGTTCGACACAGTGATCACGATGGAGCTGCATGTCGATCTGACTTCGCTGGAGCTCGTACACATCATTGAAGCGGTCGACTCGGAGCACGTCCAGGTCAACCTGGATACGGCCAATGCATTGGGGCTGCTCGAGGATCCGGTAGACGCGGCGCGGGCGCTGGCGCCTTACGTGCATACGACCCATTTCAAAGACACGTGCATCTATCCCACCAAGGAAGGTTATAACTGGCAGGGCGGTGCGCCGTTGGGGCGGGGCCTTGTCGATCTGCCAGCGGTCGTGGAGATTCTATACCAGGCCAATCCGAACGTTCATCTGAACATTGAGGACAGCGGGGGGTTTATTCCGATTCCGATGTATGACGAGGCGTTCCTCGGGAGCTTCACCGATCTGACGCCGACCCGGATGGCCCGCTTTGTGCGGCATTTGTGGCGGGGGGAGCAGCAGGTAAGGGCCGGCCTCCATCCGCGTCCTGAGGAGAGCAAGGATATCGATTGGGCCGCGGTCATACCGGGACGGCTTCAGTATAATGTCGACTACGCGCGACGGCTGCGAGACGAGACGGTGGCGAGCGCGGCAACCACAGCGAACCATAGTTGAAACATGCATTTCTCCATTGATTTCGACAGGGGAAACTCCAATGACTGAATTCAGAGCGGCGGTGATCGGGTGTGGACGCATGGCCCGGGGCCATATGGAGGCGTACAAGGAGTTGGGTATTCCGATCGCGGCGGGGGCCGATATTTCCGAAGATGCTCTGCAGGCTTTCGCCGAGGAGACGGGCGCTGAGGGGTTGTTCACCGATTACAAGGAGATGCTGGCTAAAGTTCAGCCAGAACTGGTGTCGGTGGTTACGCACGATGCACTGCACTGTGAGATGGTGGTGGCAGCGGCGCAGGCGGGGACGAAGGGGATCGTGTGTGAAAAACCGATGGCGATGGATCTGACGGAGGCGGACGAGATGCTGGCGGCGTGCCGGGCGTCCGGCTCGCGGCTGACGATCAGCCACCAGCGCCATTATATGCCCCAATACGTGCGCGCCCGGGAGCTGATTGCCGACGGTGCGATCGGCCGCGTCGTTTCTGCTGAGGCCTCGCTCAAGGCCGGGTGCCTGATGACGGACGGGACACACACGATCCATATGCTGCTAGCGCTGCTGGGAGAGCCGGAAGTCGATCATCTGTTGGGGCAGGTAGACGGGCATGAAGGCTATGAGTATTACGGTCACCGCTGCGAGAATGCGGGCATTGCCTTTCTGGCTTTCACGAACCAGGTGAGGGCCAGCATGGTCTGGGGCTGGATGGCACGCTCGCCCGCATTCGATGGCAGGGTCAGGCGGCAGCATTCGCTGGACCCAAGCTGGAACGACGAGATCCATCGCTACCATCATTTCATCATTCACGGCGATGAGGGCAGACTGGAACTCTACGGCGACGTATTCCGAAGCGCCGATCTTCTGAATGCGCCTGCGCTGCGCATCTATCGGGGCAGCGAAGTCGAAGAGATAAAGATCGAGTGGCCTGCTCCTGTCAGCGCAATTGGGCTTGAGATCAAGGACTTGATCGGGACGATTGAAACGGGAGCGCCGCATCCATTGGATGGCGAAAACGGACGCAAGGTCACCGAGGTGATGATCGGCATTTATGAGTCGGCGAGACGCCGCTCGGTCATCAAGTTTCCGGTTGAGGTGCGGGACAATCCATTCCTGGCGATGTGCGATACAGGAGATTTCCCACCGCAGGGCGATGAAACGGGACGCTATGTTTCGCCGAATGTGCGCGAAAGGTGGCGTGACAGGTCTGAAACCGAAAAGGGTAAAGGAGCGTAGAGATGGGAATTCTGCAAGGGAAGGTTGCGCTGGTAACCGGTGGCCGCCGCGGGATAGGGCGAGGCATCTGCCTGGCGATGGCGGCGGAGGGGGCCGACGTGGCCGTCAACGACGTGGAGGGGGCGGAACAGGCCGAGGCGGTGGCGCAGGAGGTCCGCGATTCAGGTGTTCGGGCGGTGGTCGCGATGGCCGATGTTGCCCGGCCGGACCAGGTCCAGGCGATGGTGGACCAGGTGGTGGCGGAGCTGGGCGGTCTGGATATCCTGGTGAATAACGCGGGTGTGGAGTCGATCGTGCCCTTCCTGGAGATTACGCCGGAGGAGTGGGAACGTGTAACCAACATCAACCTTCGGGGCGAGTTTCTGTGTGCGCAGGCTGCGGTAAGGCATATGATCGACAGTGGGAAGGGTGGCGCCATCGTCAACATCGGCTCGGTGCAGGCGGGGATGGTGTTGCCGGGCCGGGCTCATTATGCGCCGAGTAAACGGGCGGTTGAGGCGCTGACTGCGAATCTGGCGGTTGAACTGGCCGAGCACAACATTCGCGTCAACTGTATCAATCCGGGTCTGATCGACACGGACATGACAAGCTGGGTGATGAAGGACCCCGAGATCCTGCCAATTGTATTGGAGAGTATCGCGCTGAAACGTGCGGGTGCGCCAGACGAGATTGGGCAGGTGGCGGCTTTTCTGGCATCGGACAAGGCGAGCTACGTGACGGGGCAGTCTCTGTACGTGGACGGTGGGTTCCAAATTATGTAAGAGGCCGGCGGCAGGCGGCCAGCGTTACAGCCGGGCATTTATTGTGAGGAGAGGACCATGAAGATTGGCCATACTGGAATCACCTGGGGAATACCGGGAGATGTTGAGCAGGCGTATCGCGAGACTGCCGAACTGGGCTATCAGGGCTTTGAGACTTTCGCGTTCAAGATTCTCGAACTCGATGGGAGCAGGGCAGGCGGATACCGCGGCCTGGTGGACTGTTTTGGCATTCCAACCGCTGCGGCGTACTGCTATAAAGAGTGGATAAACCCGGATACGGCAGCTGCCGATCTGGAGGGTGCCAAGCGGGAGGCTGACGCGCTGCGTGCGCTGCCCGGCGGCGAGACGCTGGTACTGCAAGGAGGTCCGCGGCCTGCGGACGGTTATACGCCGGACCAGTTTCGCCGACTGGCGGATGCGCTGAATCAGATTGGAGCCTATTGTCAGGAGAACGGGCTGGCGGCGGGGCTGCACCCGCATACGGGGACGGCTATCGAGACCCGCGAAGATATCGACACGATTTTGGGGCTGGTGGATGCATCGCTGATCGGATTCGCGCCGGATACGGGGCAGATCGCCAAGGGAGGCAGCGATATTCTGGAGGTGATGCGCACATATCGCGAGCGCATTGTCCACGTGCATCTGAAGGACTGGAACGGCAGCTACGAGCGGGATGCCGACGGCAAGGAGATTGACCGCAGCGGCTACGTGAACTACGAACCGATCGGAAACGGTATCCTGCCGATGCCTGAGATCTTCGCCATTCTGGCGGAGAATGGCGGTTTTGGCGGTTGGGTCAACGTTGAACTGGATGGGACACCGCGGGCGCCGCGGGCGGCGCGAGAGGCGGCGAGGATGAGCCGGGAGTATCTTGAATCGGTGCTCGGCGATGATGTCGCCTGGTCTTCGTGAGGAGCGAGGGGGAGATGGTCCCCCTTGGAAAAGGGTTTGAGCCTGGAGAAAGAGTTAGCTGAAAACCGACATGAAGATGAGTTTTGTAGAGGCCCTTAAAGAGGACAGTTGGGATGCGTTGCGGGCGGCTCCCAAGGTCGACCTGCACTGCCACGCTTATTTCAGCACGCGGCGCCACAACCTGGAGAGTCGCCTGGGCTGCAGGCTGAAACCTCCTCCAGACAAGATGAATAAGCTGGGGGGAATGATCGTATACGCCATGGACGTTCTGGACCCCCACTTGCGAAACAGGGAGACCATCGAGTTCGTGGCGGAGTCTGCGCTGCGCGACGCGATCGGGGACGGGGTCGTTTTGGTGGAGATTAGCTTTGACATTCGACGCGCCGCGTACTACGAGGACGGATTGACCGGAGTCGTGGGGCATCTGCGAGAGCTGGTCGCGCGTTTCCAGCCGCAGATTGAATTTCGCCCGGAGTTAGGGATTCCCCGTCAGGCCGCATCGGACCCGGAGCTTATGTCGCGGGCGCACGAGGCAATCGGTTTGGGCTTTTTTCAGTCGATCGACCTGTACGACCACCAGGAGGCGTGCGAGCCGGAGGACGTCGAATCACTCTATGCAGAGGCAAAGGCCGCGGGCATGAAGTTGAAAGCGCATGTCGGCGAGTTCGGGGGCGCGGAGGAGGTCCGGCGGACGGTCGAATTGCTTGAGCTGGACGAGGTCCAGCACGGTATCGGCGCGGCGGAGTCGGTGGAGGTGATGCGCTGGCTGGCGGGGAACCGGATTCGACTAAATGTGTGCCCGACGAGCAATGTGATGCTGGATGCGGTGCCTGACATGGCGAGTCACCCGATCCGGCTCTTGTTTGACAACGGCGTGCCGGTGACGGTCAACTCTGACGACCCGATGATTTTCGACCAGAGCGTCACTGACGAGTATCACAACCTGTACAGGGCAGGAGTTTTCAGCGCCGACGAGCTGGATGGCATTCGGCGGGCGTCTCTCGAGGGCGTCGTCAATCGGGTCGCCAACTGTCCTGAACTGTGATAGGCTACCCTCTGTAGGCAAACCCCACACCCACCAGCGGTCACCCGACAGTCCCTACATTTCCCAAATTGCACAGAGGAGAAATACGGTCATGTATGTCATCATCGCCCCCTTAAAGATAAAGGAAGAGTTTACGGAGCGGTTCATCGAAGAGATATTGCTGGACGCCCAGGGTTCGGTGGAACATGAACCCGGTTGTCTGCGATTTGACGTGATCGGGGATGGCGACGATCCGAACACGATCTGGCTGTACGAGGTCTATGAGGACGAGGCCGCGTTCCAGGCGCACATGCAGACGCCCCACTTCAAAAGATGGCGGGATACAACCGAGGACTGGGTGGCTGAGCGACCTGAGGTCAGAACGATTGGGGGTTCTGTGCTGTGGCCGCCCCGCGAAGACTGGGGAAAGTAGAGCGGCGCCGGCATTCCTAGATATAGAATTGGCCTGAGCATAGGGAGCAAACCAATGTCATTTACAACACGCCCGGTTTTCATGGGCCGCCGCGGCGTCGTCTCGGCCGGTCATTATCTGGCGGCGGCGGCCGGCTCGCGCATGTTCGAGAAGGGGGGCAATGCTATCGATGCCGGTGTGGCGGCCGGATTCGCGCTCAATGTGTTAGAGCCGCAGTCCAATGGCATCGGTGGCGAGGTCCCGATCCTCATCCATTGCGCGCGGCAGAGGCGTGAGTATGCCATCAATGGGCAGGGCTACGCGCCGAAGGCCGCCACCATCGGCTGGTTTCGCTCGCGGGGGATCGAGATCATACCGGGTGACGGCTTTTTGCCGGCGACCGTTCCGGGGGCGTTCGGCTCATGGACGACGGCGTTGGAGAAGTTTGGGCGCTTGCGGCTCAAGGATGTATTGGAGCCGACGATCGAGTTGACGGAAGAAGGTTTTCCGGTCTATCCGGGGCTGCACGGTTCATTGACCAATCTCAAGGAGAAATTCGAGAACGAATGGCCCAGTTCGGCGCGGGCTTATCTGCCGAACGGGCGGGCGCCGGAGGTGGGCGAGTTCCTGGCCAATCCGGACTGGGCGGAGACTTTCAAGGGGACAATTGACGCGGAGATGCGCAACAGTCACCTTGGACGTGAGGCGGGGATTGCCGCGGCGCGTGACTATTTCTACAGAGGGCCTGTCGGCGAAAAGATGGTCGCCTTTCAACGCGAGACGAAGGTGCGAGACGCCAGCGGGCAGTGCAACGCCGGCCTGCTGGCAGAAGCCGACTTTCACGAATACACCACCAAGGTGGAGTCGCCGGTCTCGTTCAACTATCGCGGTTATGATGTGCACAAGTGTAATACCTGGTGTCAGGGACCGGTTTTTCTGCAGCAGCTGGCGCTCCTCGAAGGCTATGATCTCGGCGCGTTCGAACATAATTCAGCCGACTACATCCACACGGTGGTCGAAGCGTCCAAGCTGGCATTCGCCGACCGTGAGCAGTACTACGGGGACCCGGACTTTGTGGACGTTCCGCTCGATCGACTGTTGTCCAAGACGTATGCGGCCAAGCGCCGCGACCTGATTGACGCGCAGCAGGCATCACTGGCGTTGCGGCCGGGCGATGCGCCTGCCAGCACGCCAACGCATGCGGAAGCGGATCCAAACGTATACACGGGCGATACGACGCACGTTGATGCGGTCGATCACGAGGGAAATCTGTTTGCGGCGACGCCCAGCGGGGGTTGGATTCCGTCTTCGCCGGTCGTTGAAGGGTTGGGTTTCCCACTGGGGACGCGCGGGCAGATGTTCTACCTGGACCCGAGCCACGCCAACGCGCTGGTGCCGCGCAAGCGGCCGCGTACCACGCTTACGCCTTCGCTGGCGACTAAGGACGGGGAACCGTTCATGGCTTTCGGCACGCCGGGCGGCGATTCCCAGGATCAGTGGACGCTGCAGTTCTTCCTCAACGTCATCGACTTCGGTATGAACATTCAAGAGGCGATTGACGCTCCCAATTTTCATACAAACCACTTCCCCAACTCATTCTATCCGCACAACGCCAGGCCGGGCAGCCTTACGCTGGAGGCGCGGATTCCCGAGTCTGTGCGGGACGCGCTGAGCGAGCGAGGCCACGAGATAACGGTGGGCGGGGAATGGGCGCACGGCAAGGTACTTGCGATCACGTTTGACCCCGCGAGCGGTCTGATCGCGGCGGGCGCCTCGCCGCGCGGGCAGATTGCGTATGCGATGGGGCGGTGAAGGGCAGTGGTCAGTGGTCAGTGGTTAGTGGTCAGTGGTTAGACGTGGAATCCACCAAGTAGTGTGTATCAGATTGTTGGAGGTGCGGAATGCAATCGCCACATGGTATTACGGCATCGGCGTTTCGGCCGTCGGTGATGGGCAGGAACGGGATGGTTACGTCAGGGCATGCGCTGGCGTCGCAGGCGGGGATCCGCACGATGATGCGGGGGGGCAACGCTGTGGACGCGGCGATTGCCACGGCGGCGGCGCTAGGCGCGGTTGAGCCGGCGGGTTCGGGGGTCGGGGGCGACGGTTTTATTCTGATCTATTGGGCTGAGACCGGGGAGGTCAGCGGGGTAAATGCGACCGGACCTGCTCCTGGGGCGGCCACGCGCGAGCGCTATCTGGAGGATGGCGGGATCCCGATGAAGGGGATTCGCAGCGTCTCGGTGCCCGGGTTGGTGGATGGGTGGCTGCTGGCGCATGCACGGTACGGGGCACTGCCGCTGGAGGAGGTATTTCGTCCGGCTATAGCGCTGTGTGAGGACGGTTTTCCGGTCAGCCATCTGCTGGCCGGCGGTTTGCAGGCGGAGCACGAGCGTTTCGCGGCGGACCCGCACACGCGGGCAATCTATACCAATGACGGGGCCCCGATCGGGGCGGGCGGGATTCTGTGCAACTATAACCTGGGCGAGACTCTGCACCGGATCGCGCAGGATGGCGGAAGGATCTTTTACGAGGGGGAAATTGCCAAGGAAATCGCAGAGTTCAGCCGGGCGCGGGGCGGCCTGCTGACGGAGGAGGACTTGGGCAACTACCATGCGGAGTGGGTGGAGCCGATTCAGGTCAACTATCGCGGGCACGAGGTGTACGAGATGCCGCCCAATTCGAGCGGGCATATTCTGCTGCAGGAGTTGAATATTGTTGAGCTGTTCGATCTGCAGGAGATGGGATGCAATACGGCCGAGAGCGTCCATCTGATGGTGGAGGCGAAGAAACTGGCATTCGCCGACCGAGAGAAGTATATGGCGGACCCGGAGTGGGTCGATATTCCGCTGGAGGGGATGCTGTCGAAGTCGTATGCGGCTGAGCAGGCGGAGCGCATCGACATGGGGCGGGCGGCGGTCGACGTCGCTGCGGGCGGGCCGGAAGCGCATGAAGACACGACCTGCTTTTGTGTGGCGGACCGGGCGGGAAACCTGGTCTGCATACTCCAGAGCATCCAGTCCGGATTTGGTTCGAGCCTGGTGGCGGGTGACACGGGCATCCTGCTCAACAACCGGATGACGTACTGGCACCTGGAAGAAGGGCACGCGAACTGCCTGATGCCGGGCAAGCGGGTACGGCATACGATGAATCCGGTCATCATAACCAAGGACGGCAAACCGCTAATAACATGCGGGACGCCGGGCGCGGATACGCAGGTGCAGACGAATCTGCAGCTTGTTACACATATGCTTGATTTCGGTATGACGCCGCAGGAGGTGGTTACGGCGCCGCGCTGGCGGAGTTTGCAGAACCCGATGGAATCGACGATCCCGCACGTGTGCTCCAACAACCTGCAGGTGGAGGACCGCTTTCCGGAGGCGGTGCGGAAGGAGCTGGCGCGGAGGGGACACGAACTCGAGCATGTAGGGGATTGGGGCGGACCGGGCAGCGCGCAGGCGATCATGGTGCATCCGGAGTCCGGGGCGTTGATCGGGGGTTCTGATCCGCGGCGGGACGGGTACGCGGTCGGGTATTAGGATTCGCGAAAATTTTGGGAAGGGCGCCAGAAATTTAAGGAGAACGGGCAGCCTGCAGGCCTGTTTGGGATGTTTCTCGCGTGCGTGTTGCAAAAAGACATTTGATCCGCGAAATCACGCGAAGGGGCGCGAAGAACACCTAAGGCGTTTCGGATTCTATTTGCGTAGCTGCGCGGCCCTGCGGAGATAGGTAGTTTGCTACTGGAAGGCAGACTTTGGTTGAAGTTGCCTTGTAAATCCTGAGGGGTGGAGTTCATTCCACGCGAGATTTTCAGTTTTTCCCTTAACATTTCAGTTCTCAGGTAAACAGGGAAGGCTCCTGGGTTCCGCTTTCGGGGGCCTAACAGTTTCTGCAAGAGAGGACTTATTGCTGTGTCTACTCCCAACATTTTGTTTCTGATGACGGACCAGATGCAGGGGCGGGTGCTGGAGCCGGACAATCCGTGCCAGACGCCGCATCTGGACGGGCTGGCGGCGAGAGGGGTGCGATTTCGCCGGGCGTATACGCCGAACGCGGTGTGCTCGCCGGCGCGCGCCAGCCTGATGACCGGTCTGCTGCCGCATAATCACGGTGTGCTGTATGTTGTGCACACGGTTGACGACGATCAGGCGGTGCTGCGCACGCAACATCCGCACTGGGCGGAGCGGCTGACGGAGGCCGGTTACCGCACCGGCTATTTCGGCAAATGGCATGTGGAGCGTTCGAACGAGCTTTCCCAATTCGGCTGGCAGGAACAGGGAGGGCTGGCAATGAGCCAAGACTGGGACTCGGTCAAATTTTCGCTGGAGCGATTCCTGGAGAGCCCGAAGGGCTATTTGCCGAACCGCTTCTACGGGGTCTGTGACCGTCCGGCCAGCGAACGCGGGATGGGCAAGAAGACGGACGAGGCGCTGGGTTTTCTCGACGCGGCTTTGGAGGAGGACGCGCCCTGGTGCTGTTTTGTCAGTTTCACCGAACCGCATGACCCTTTCTTCTGCCACGAGGAGGCGTTCGCGCAGTATGACGTAGACTCGATTCCGCTGCAGCCGAACGTCCACAACGATTTGAGCGGGCAGCCGAATCTGTACAAGCGGTCGGCGCAGGCGTGGAGCGACTGGACGGACCGGGAGCATCGGGAGGCGGCGGCCTGCTACTATGCCTCGATCAGCGAGATCGACGAGCAGTTCGGGCGGCTGCTGGCGCGGGTGGAGAGTGCGGGGCAGCTTGACAATACGATCGTGGTGCTGACATCGGACCACGGGGACTTTCTGGGCGCGCACGGGTTGTACTGCAAGAATATCGGCGCGTTTGAAGAAGCGTACAATATCCCCTTGGTGGTGGCCGGGCCGGGCGCGGCGGAAGCGGAGGTGAGCGACGCCCGCGTCGGGCTGCAAGACGTGGGTCAAACGCTACTGGAGCTGGTGGGGGCGCAGCCGCTAGGGGAGATCGACGGACGCTCTTTTGCACCTGTGCTGGCCAGCCCGCAGGACACATCGGGTTATCAGCAGGGTTTTGCCGAATACTTTGGCGGGCGATATATTATCAGCCAGCGGCTGCTATGGGACGGTGACTGGAAGTTCGTCCACAACGGCTTCGATTATGACGAGCTATACAATCTGGCCGCAGATCCCTTTGAGATGAACAATCTGGCGCAAGATCCGGCACATGCCGAGAGATTGGCGGCGATGACGCGTCGGATGTGGGAGATTGTGATTGAGTCGGGGGACCACAGTCTCTTCAACACGCACTATGCGTCGATGCGGATGGCAGCCGTAGGGCCGGGTCGTTCTGACTTTTCATTCTTAGGGTAGTACCTAAGCCGTGTTCTGTGTGTACTGTGTGCGGTCTGTCTGGGGGAAATGAATCGTCAGTATTTCTGTAGCGGGCTGGCGATGGTCATAGCGGTGAACGTTGGGCATGGATGGGAGTTGGCTCGCCTGCGCTGGCCCATATTTGGAACGAGCCAGCAGGCGGGGGAGGCACGGGTCGCAGCGGGTCGCCAAGGTCGTATTACCCACACACTCTCTGCGGCGGGGGGTGTTAGGAGAGGGGGCGTTGCGGGGGCGGAGCACCCGCACAAGGGAGGGCCGAATAGGCCCGACCGCCCAGAACGGCAGTGGTCAGTGATCAGTAGTCAGTGGTCAGTGAAAACACAGATTGATGGGTGATTGGCTTGGAGAGGAGAGAGATTCGCTCGCCTTGACCGGCGTCACGCACTGAATGAGTCGTGGAAGTTGCGCTCTTGGATAATGCGGCTTTTGCCAGCGGTGGTTAAGGCTGAGGGTCGTCGTTTAGAAAAATGGGAGAGAAGGTAAGAGTCAATATGAATCAGCCACTGAGTGCCGAGCAGGTAGATTTTTTTCGAGACAACGGTTACCTGGTCCTGCGAGGGGTGCTGGACCCGGAGTTGATGGCGCAGACGCGGGACGCGTGGTGGGATGCGGCGCCGAAGGAGCTGAAGCGGGACGACCCGAATTCGTGGGTGGGGGCGTTTGCGGACTCGCGGTTTACGTGGAAATATCGCGACCGCAGCTTCGAGCCGTGGATGGTCGAGCTTCTTTACGGCAATCCGGAGTTGCAGGCGGTGGCGAAGCAGCTACTCGGCCCGGAATTGAAGGTACCAGAGCGGATCCGGGGCATCTACTGCGTCTTCCCGGATACGGACAAGCAGCCGCGGAAGGCCCACTTTCACGTTGACGCGCACGCGTTTCATCTGGGTGTGGTGGGCTACGTGGACGACGTGCCGCCGGACGGCGGCGGGTTCACGGTCTGGCCCGGCAGCCACAAGCATTTCTATCATTTGTTCAAGACGGCCTACACGTTCA
>JAPPKT010000482.1 GCA_028819675.1 Caldilineaceae bacterium
CAAATCCTGATTCAGACAATCCGCCCAACACTCGTAAACGCTCGTGAACTCTCGTAATCTCTCGTGAACACTCGTACAACGCTCGTACAACCATTCCCGAGCCAGGAGGCACTCGCCATCCTGAGAATCCCCAGGAATCCGGCAAATCCTGATTCAGACAATCTACCCAACGCCCGTAGATGATCGCAAACTCTCATAGTCTCTCGTGCGACACGCATGTTTCTCTGTTAAAACTCCCACCGGGCGCGCCCGCAGGAATATCAGCCGCTAGAGCGAATCGGCGATGATAGTATATAATCCAAGCGCGTTCGAACTGACTCACATTCCTGAATCTCTCGAGGTGGGCCGCGGCCCTTCCGTCCCCCTCGACAAAGTACCGATGCACAGCTCAATTCTACTCATCTCCTGCTACGAACTCGGTCACCAGCCTCTCAGCTTGGCGTGGCCGCTGGCCGCCCTGCGCGCTGCCGGCTTCGACGCCGCCACAGCCGACCTGGCCGTCGAAGAATTCCCAACAGCCAAGGTAGCTGGCGCTGACCTGATTGCTATCGCCGTACCCATGCATACCGCCCTGCGCATCGGGGTCGACGCTGCTCACAAGGCCCGGACAGTAAATCCCGACGTCCATCTCTGCTTTTTCGGACTGTACGCCTGGCTCAATCGCCGTCACCTGCTGCAACCCGGCCACAGCTGCAGAGCGGTCGCCGACTCGGTCATCGCCGGTGAAACCGAGCCGGTCCTGGTCGCCCTGGCGCAGGCCTTGCACGCAGGCAGTACGCTGGAAGAAGTGCCCGGACTTACCACCACGTATCGAGAGGCATCACCCCATTTGGGCCGGCACACACTGCCTGTACCGGTTCGAAACCCACTGCCCTCCCTGGACAGCTATGCCCACTACGTCCCGGGGTCCACTACTGCAACAAATGGAAGTGCAACCGGCAATGGCCAACAGGTCGAAGAACCCGTCGCCTATCCTGCCGGCTACACCGAGGCCACCCGCGGCTGTCTGCACACCTGCCGCCACTGCCCGGTCGTACCCGTATACAACGGCCGCTTTTTCGTCGTCCCCGTCGAGACCGTTCTCGCAGACATCGCCCAACAGGTTGACAACGGTGCCCGCCACATCACCTTTGGCGACCCCGACTTCCTCAACGGCCCCGGCCACGCCCGCAAAGTAGCCCGTGCCCTCCACGACGCCTTTCCCAACGTGAGTTTCGACTTCACCGCCAAGGTGGAGCATCTTCTCAAACATCGTCAGCTCTTGCCGGAGCTTGTTGAGCACGGCGCATCCTTCGTCGTCTCCGCCTTCGAGTCCACCAGCGACCATGTACTCTCCCGCCTCCAAAAGGGCCACACTCGCCGTCACATGGAGGAGGCGCTGGACGCTGTCGACGCGGCAGGCCTCTCCATCCAGCCAACCTGGATGCCCTTCACCCCTTGGACCACTCTGGACGACTATATCGCCATGCTGAGTTGGATCAGGGAACAAGGGTTGATACCCCACGTTCCTCCGGTCCAGCTCTCCATCCGGATGTTGGTGCCCCCGGAGAGCGCCCTGCTCTCTGGCGAAGACGCTGAACAATGGCAGGGAGAGCTCGACGCCGCCAACTTCACCTATCGCTGGCAGCACCCCGACCCGCGCATGGACGCACTCCAGCACCAGGTAGCCCGCATCGCCGAAATGGCCGCCCAGAGCGAGTCCGAAGACGCGTCCTCCGTAGCAGGCGCAACGCCTCCGGCGCACGTTGGAGTCTCGGCAAGTTCATACACTGTATTTCACACTATCGAATGCGAAGCGCACCTGGCTGCCGGCCGCCCGCCTCCTGTACTTCCCGCTCTTCCCTCCTACGTCCCCCGGCCCCCGCGCCTTACCGAGCACTGGTTCTGCTGAGCGGAGCCCACCGCCGACCAGTTGGCCGGTTAAACTCAATTCATGAAATCCAGATCCACAGCCGAAGGCATCCTGTTCACCGATCAGTATGAGCTGACCATGGCACAGCTCTACTTTCGCCTCGGAATGCACGAACGCCAGGCCCAGTTTGACCACTTCTTTCGCAGCTACCCCGATTACGGCGAGCACAGTGCCGGCTTCTGCGTAAATGCCGGGCTCGAATGGCTGCTTGACTGGATGCGGGAAGCTTGCTTCGGCGAGGAGGAGCTATCCCTGATGCGCGCAATGAAATCGCGCACCGGGCGCAGTCTCTTTGCCGACGATTTCCTCTCCTGGCTGAGCAAACACGGCAACTTCGGCAGCATCTCGCTTCAGGCAATCCCTGAAGGAAGGGTCGTTCACGCTCACACACCCCTTACCGTTGTGCGCGGCCCCATTGCCATCGCCCAAATCTTGGAAACGCCCCTGCTCAACATCCTCAACTACCAGACGCTCATCGCCACCAAGGCCGCCCGTGTCCGCGAAATAGCCGGCGACGCCCTCGTGCTCGAGTTCGGGCTGCGCCGCGCGCATGACCGCGGCGGAAACGCCGGAACGCGCGCCGCTCTGATTGGTGGCGCCGACTTCTCCTCCAACGCTGGAATCTCACATCTCCTGGGCTATCCCCCCAAGGGCACACATGCCCACTCTCTTGTACAATCCTTTCTGGCCCTCGGAAAGACCGAGCTCGAGGCCTTTCAGGCATACGCCGACATCTATCCCGACGAATGCCTGCTCCTCGTCGATACGATCGATACGCTGGCAAGCGGCGTGCCCAACGCGATTCGCGTATTCGAGGGGCTCAGGCGAAAAGGCTACGCCCCCGTTGGCGTGCGCCTCGACTCCGGCAATCTCGCCCATCTGAGCACACGAGTTGCCCAAATGCTGGATGACGCCGGCTTTCCCCACGCCTCGATAGTTCTGTCAAATAAGCTCGATGAACTGACAATCCATCACATCAAGTTGGAGATTGCTGAGGAGGCCGCCAACAACGGTCTGGACGCCGACAGCATCATTCGTCGCCTCGTCTACGGCGTCGGCACTCGCCTCATCACCTCGGCGGGGGACAGCTCTTTGGGCGGGGTCTACAAGCTCGTGGGCCTGGAAGGTGATCAAGGCTGGCAGCCGGCTATCAAGGTCTCCGAAGACCCCGGCAAGACCGCAATTCCCGGCAGCAAAAAGGTCTGGCGCATATATGACGATCGCGGCCTCGCCACAGCCGACCTTCTCACCCTGGATGAAGAAGACCCAAAGAGAGAGTGGAAGGAAAGCCGCCACCAGCACAGTTCGGCGGATGAGCTGACCGGCCCTCTCCTCCAACTATGCCATCCGCGTGAACCGGCTAGGCACAGGAGCTTACCCCACAGCACTGTTTCCCGGATCGAGCCGCTGCTGATAGACGTCTTGTCCGAAGGGAGGCCGCTTCGAGATACCCCGTCCCTGGAAGAGATCCGGATCATTCGCCAGGCAGACGTAGCTGGACTGGAAAAGGATGTTCGCAGACTTATCGACCCAAAGGAGTACCATGTCTCAGTCAGCGAGAAGCTTTCCTCGCTGCAAGAGCAGCTTCTGCGCTCGCTCTCTTCCGCCAGGGCGAATCCGATTTCTTGACCAGGCGTCCTGACCCCGCTAAAATACGCTCTGGTATACGCGGCGTCTTGCCCCCGGGCAACTTTACCTCATGACCGACTGGCAACATTCATTTGAATGTATTTCAGACCGAAAAGCAGGAAATGACCAAGCGCAATCCTGATCCGAATCCAGAGATTTTCGAACTCTCGACTTCTCCTGAGTCGGACAGTTCTCCAGATACTTTTCATCTGAACACGGAGCCGGTTGCCGGGTTCGGCACCCCGAGCGCCTCCATGTCGGCAATCGGGAGCCGGGGGGCCTACCACATTTGGACCATCGGCTGCCAGATGAATGTCGCCGACTCCAATCATGTGGCCGCGGAGTTGGAAAGGATCGGCTACCGGCCCACCGAGGCGATGGATGAGGCCGATATCGTCGTACTCAACACCTGTGTAGTCCGACAGAGCGCGGAAAACAAGGGCATCGGTAAGGCCAGCAACCTCAAGCCGTGGAAAAGCGCCCGCGCCAATCGAACTCTGGCCCTGATGGGTTGCATGGTAGGAGTCAAACCTAGCCCGCAACTTCAGGACCGCTTTCCGCATGTAGACGTCTTCATGCCCCCCAGCGAGCCGGCCCCCCTGATCACCTTCCTCCAGCGAGACGAGATTGCGTTAGAATCGTCTTTATTCGAGAAAGAACAATTAGATCACCGCCACGCACTGCAGGACGAACTGCGGCCAGCTGTGGCCGGTCAGTCAATCCGGCGCCTCACCATGAACGGCGAAGCCGCCGTAACCGCCCACGTGCCCGTCGTCTACGGTTGCAGCCACGCCTGCACCTTCTGCATAATCCCATTCCGCCGCGGCATCGAACGCAGCCGGCCGGTGCACGAAATCGTGGCCGAAGTCCGCGGCCTGGTTGCCCAGGGCGTTCGCGAGGTCACGCTTCTGGGCCAGATCGTCGACCGCTATGGCCATGACTGGCGCAACGGCGCTACCACAGAGAATCCGACGCCTGGCAAGCCCGATCTGGCCGACCTGCTCCACGCCGTCCACCAAATAGAGGGCCTCTGGCGCATCCGCTTTCTCACCAGCCACCCCAACTACATGTCGGACAGAATCCTCGCAGCGGTACGCGATCTGCCCAAAGTGTGTGAGCATATCGAAGTACCGATCCAGGCCGCCAATGACGAGGTCCTGGCTCGCATGAAACGCGGCTATACACAGGCACAGTACCGCGGTCTCGTAGAGCACATCCGGACGACCGTTCCGCAGGCCGCGATCAACACCGACATTATCGTCGGCTTCTGCGGCGAAAGCCCCGCACAGTTCGACGAGACGCACCAGCTCTTGGCCGACCTGAAGCTGGACAAAGCCCACCTTGCCCGTTACAGTCCGCGGCCGGGCACCGTTAGCCAACGGCGCATGGCAGATGACGTGCCGGAAGAAGAAAAGGTCCGTCGCCACAAGGCCCTTGAGCGCCTCCAGGAGCAGGTCTGCGCCGGGATCAACGCCCGTCTGCTCGGAGAGTCGGTCGAACTGCTCATCGAAGAAAAGCACAAAGGCAAGTGGCGCGGCCGAACGCGCCAGAATAAGCTGGTATTTGTCAATGTTGACGACCGCTCAGGGGATCTGCGCGGGCGCCTTGTCGAAGCGCAGATCACGTGGACCGGCCCGTGGAGCATGCAGGGCCGCTTTGTCCGAGATGTATCACCGGTCGAAGCGTGAGCGCATGCCGGCGTTTGCCCCGCAAGCTAACGCCGGGACGAATCCAACAAGCGGGCCGCGGCCTGGTCGGTTGTCGCCAAAATGAACTCCCTATTCTTCAATATACTCCTTTTCCTTGTCGGCTTCGCATTCCTGACCGGCGGAGCCGATTTTCTTGTGCGCGGCGCCAGTCGCCTGGCCGTCCGTCTGAACATTCCTCTGGTCGTAATCGGACTGACCGTCGTGGCCTTCGGCACCAGTCTTCCCGAACTGGTCGTCAGCCTGATAGCCAACCTTCAGGGCGGCAGCAAGGCCAACCTGGCCATCGGCAACGTCGTCGGCAGCAACATCGCCAACTTGGCCCTCATCCTCGGTGTTGTCACCATTCTTCGCCCTCTCACCGTCGACCGCCAACTGATCCAGCGCGAGTACCCCCTCATGATCGGGGTATCACTGCTGTTCACTGCGATGGCATGGGACGGGCACATAGCTCGCTGGGAGGGAATCCTTCTTTTCCTCGGCCTGCTGGGTTTTATTTACTGGAGCTACATAGGCAGCCGCTCGCTCGCCGAGGAAAAAGAAAGCGAAGCGCTTGAATACATAGGAGGGGACGCGGACACAGATTCCTCGTCGAACGACGCCGACAATTCTGCCGGCAGCCAGGAAGAAGAATTCGATTCCGATCTGACCCAGTCACAGGAGAGAATCGCCCGCGCAACCAGGAATCCGCTGCTGCCCGCCGCCATTTCCGGTCTTCTACGCTCGCTCCTGCTTCGCGACATTGGTATGGTCGTGATCGGCATCTCTGTTCTTGTCTATGGTGCCGATCTGCTCGTCGACTCAGCCACCTTCATCGCCAGATACTTCGGAGTAAGCGAGCTTGTCATCGGTCTGAGTCTGGTGGCCCTGGGGACCAGCCTGCCGGAGCTGGCAGCCTCAGTTGTGGCGATCCTGTACAAGCGGAGTGACATCGCATTGGGCAATCTCGTCGGCAGCAATCTGTTTAATATGCTTGCAATTGTAGGCATTACCGCAAGCGTCCGAGACCTGCCTGCCCCCCTCACCATGCGTTGTGTGGACTTCCCCGCCATGCTCGTTGTCGCAGCCCTTCCTCTCCTCCTTGTTCTGCGCCCACCCCACGTCGTCAATCGCTGGAAGGGGGCGCTGATGCTGACCCTCTACTTCGCTTATACGATTGGGATATTCGTTATCGAACAGGGAAATGGTGTCTGCTGAGGAAAGTCCGGCATTCTTGTCGCCCTGAGGCGTTTTTGACCCGAGGGGGCTAAATGAATCTGAGGGAATCGATGCCGACGTTGGAGGTGGTCGAGGCCCCTTCATCGCAATTCGCTCTCCCCGTTCGATGGCCCGCCCAATCTCTCTTACGACGGCAAGAACTGCGTCGCTATCGGAGCGGTCATCCATCGACTTGACGACCACCCGCCGGCCCGGCAGTCCCCCCTTTTCGATTGATCTCTTCGGCACCCAACCGCGCCCCGCCCAGTGCAGACTGTCCCGCCTCAGCCCGTTCACCGCTAAGCGGCGCAGCGACATAGACGATAACCTCGCCGGAATGCAAACCGCCCCCTGCACTTCTGCACGCCGAGGAAAGTACAGCAGTTTGTAGAACCGTTGCCATTATGAGAAGGCCTTTGGAAAGTAGCTGCAATGTCCTGGTCCCCTGGCGAGGCGGCTGGGGAAGCCTCAACTGTTTTCAAGAGGCAAACAGGATGCCGAATGTTGGGGAGTTTGGCGCCCGGTCACTCCTCCCTCTGAATACTTGCCGCGATCTGGCGATACACCCCTTCAACTGTCATTTCATCGGCCCGATAGAATTTGCCTCCGCCTATCCGGGCCAGCTCCTCCATCAGTCTTCCATCGGCGTCTCGACCGTAGGCTACTGTGTGTATGGACACAGGACTGTCCGCCTCCGCAACTGCCCGTCGCAAACTTCGCAATCGGTGCTCGCTATCGTTGTCGCGACCGTCGGTCAAAACCACGATTGCATAAGTTGCATCGGATTCGGCCAGCTCTCCGAGCTCACTGTACGCTGCCCACACCGCATCAAGCAGCCTGGTTGAGCCCCCGGCCTGCATTTCTTCTATCAGAAACGACATGTGACCCCGACCTTCGGCATCCAGTGGCTGCAAAGCTCCAAGACGCTTGACGCCGGAACCAAACTCCACCAGCCCCACCTTATCGCCATCCCCCTGTATCTGGTCCAAGAAGCCGTGCAAAGCTCCCTTTGTTCTGGCCAGCTTGCTCCCTGCCATTGACTCGCTCGTATCCACAACAAGCATTATCCTTACCGGAGGCATCGACAGACGCCAGGCGTCCAAAACCATAGTCAGGACGGAATGTGGCGCCAGGGGCATGAGCGTTTGGGGCAGCAGAGGGTCCACTATACCGGTCTTGGCGAACTGGCTGGACTCTGCCAGAAGATCAATGGTAAGGTCGACCGGCCTGAACCCGGCTTCCAGAATGGCAAACTGGCTCTCTTCGTCGAGAAGAAACGCAGTGAAGGCTCGATACGTACTGCGCTGGTTCTGAGTCACTGCAGGACCTGCACGCCCATCCAATTCCAGCAATGTGAGGGGATGATCAGCCCAGAGCGTTCCTTCTTTTGGGTAGATAGCCGCCAGCAGTCCATCCGGCAGGAACCGCACGATACCGTCCATGCCTGACAGCGAAGAAGTATCGCGACCGGAGGACCGGTTCCAGGCAATCACGGACTGCTCCTGGGTTACGAAAGCGTCGAGGGGTCTACCATTCTTGCCCATCACGAAGCGCTCGCGCCCTTCCTTGAGCGAAGGTCCTCCGCCCGCCCACTCACCTCCCTCAAGCACGTACGCAACTCTCTCAGCCTGCCGGACGTACCCGATTACCTCGGGCTGCGCTGCGACCTCGTCTGTCAACCCACGCGTAATTCCGGCGCCGGCATAGAACTTGGACAAGGTCGCGGCAATGCCCGCCGTGCTGCTCGGACCGGGGTGGCCCCAATTGAACTCTCCTGTGGGAGAGGCCGCCCGGGCCTGGATCTCTTTCCAGCCGATCGACTGTTGCGGCCAGCCCAACTGTTGAGCGACTTCCAATGGCACTGCAATGACGACCGGACTGACGGCAAAGAGCGTAGTCCGCCCCACCCGGCTCGCAGGCTGGCTGCCGCGCTCTCCTGGAAACAGTTCAGCCCATCGCCGATCAATCTGCCTGAGCCAGATCGAGCTGTCCGGCGTTACGGCCTGGTAGGCTGGCTGCTGTACCGATTCCCCAACCATCTCGCGCGAGGAACGCGTAACCAGCTCAACCTTCATCAGTTCGCCGTCCGGCGTGCGCAGTCCTAGGCCATTGAAGCTGCTGGCAAGTTCCTTTAGCGTTCCGGCCATAGAGGGGGATACGGCAACTGTCAACTCTGCACTCGTGGCAGGCCAGTCAGCGGCAGCCGTACTGTCGCTTCCGGATATTTCCGGCCCGCGTCCTGCCAGTGCTTCAGAAATCCAGTTGCGAGCTCGTATGGTCGTCAAACCGCAAGCGCAAAGCAGAAGACTGCCCACCGCCGCCAATGCAAGGAGATGCCGGCGGGAGAGGATTTCCTCTCCCGCCCCTATGGTCGGCTCTGTGGGCTCTTGTTCCGTCTCAACCTGTTCTTCGCTCATTGCCCTTCATTCAGTTCCCGCCATCGGGCGAGCGCAGTCAGGACTTCCCGTTTCGCTGGACGCATCTCGTCATCGGTGGAAACTTCCTTCTGGACACCCAACCGTTGCCAGCGTACAAAGAGACTGTCCGCCGCGGCGTCAACCGCCACCCCGCGATCGACTGGACGCAACCCGAATTTTAGCGTCTTGAGCTGTTGAGCTTCACTCACTAGGAACTCTTGGAACGCCAGCGCGGCATTCTTCTGTAACGCTGAAGTCTCGGGGCCTACCCAGATCGCGAAAGGAAAGTCAAACCAGGTCGTCACACTAGGATAGTGAAGAACTATCGGCTCCTGCCAGCGCGTCTGGATTCCCGCCATGTTCTGCAGCAATTCGCTCTCCAGAAACTGCCCGCCGTCACCCGCCGTGTAGCCGAATATGGCCACACTCTCTGCACTGCTCGTGCCTCCCCCGCTGAACTCGGTCGCCGCCTCCATCAGCTCGGTCAGCCAAATGCCGAATCTGGGGTCCGAAAGATCTTCAACCGTAACTTCCGTCTTGCCATGGAATTCTCCAGCCGCCGCGATGACGGCTTCCGAACCGCTCGCACTGCTACCGGAATCGGAGACCGCCAACTTGAAATTGCCCCAGGCGGGATCCCCGCCCAACTCCTTCCAACCCGTTGGCGCGGTGGCTGCTTTGTGAATTGTGGACCATGAAATGGGACCGAGATTCTCAAGCAAAGGTACACCCCTGCTTCGAAAAAGGCCCCAGACGAGAAGCGTCTTTGCCAGCGACCTGATGCGATACTGGCCGTCGCTCAGGAACATGTCCTGACCAAACTGTTCCCGAAGTGACGCGTTGGCAATATCCACAAGATAGCGGCCATCGGCAATCCATACAGTTGGGAAGAATCGAAGGGCTTCGAATTCGTCGCGGGACAGGTCTCCGGGGAGTACCTCTTTGTCCAGCGCTGCAAAACTGTAACGCTCCCACTTGCCCAGCGCAACGAGGCCATCCATGGGGTTAACTTCGACTTCGATGGTCGTGCCTTGCGTGCTGTGGCTCTCGGCACTGAATTCATCAGCTGCCGCCCGCACCCACTGTTCCACAGGTAGGGCCGTGACGACATGAATGCGGATGACCTCAGGGCGGGGGGCAGTCAAGCCAGGGCCGCCCCCGTCTCCGCCAATCGTTCGCCAAGCCAGTGTCCCGACTAAGAAAAGGGCCGCCGCCGAAAGCAAGGTGACAAAAAACAAACGGGCGCGATTCATTCTTCCTGCGCCATCGGAGAGCCGCAAAAACTGCAAACCGCGTTGAGTTCATGGTGCGTGCCTTCGAGCAGTTCCCGCGGAGTGGCGGCTCCGCAAGACGCGCACTGCGCCGCGTACCGCACCGCAACCCGCTGTTCGTCCTCCAAAGGCTGGTTAACTCGTAGAGGAATGTCATCTGGCCCAGGCTCCGAACGCCCAAGGTATGCTCCGAGGAGGCTGGTTACACCGACTAGGACAAGAATCCCTGGCCAAATCCAGTCGGTGGCAAACAGGATAGCCAGCCCAATCATGAAGACTGCCCCGGTCAGTCCCTGGCGAGGAGCGGCAAATTTCGAAGTTTTCATGGGTTAAGGATTCCTGCTATGGTCCACACCTTCGCTATAGCGTTAGATTCTACTACAGTCTGGCTGGAGGCAACACTATCGCCAAAGATGAAACCCGAGGTTTTTCTCCAACCACAATTGAAGCGCGGACATCCCGAATCCCTTTATTTGCGCGATACAAACGAGAGACGGTTACAGAGGACCTAGAATGTGATGAGACCCAGGTGTTAGAGGGAGCGGTACTGAATCAACCCCTATCAGCTATGCGAGGGCTGCACTCTTCCTTGTGAAGCACCTGTACTTCTGCCTTTAGCTAGCCTTTTGCTCCCTTTAATAACGTAACGACTCCATGCCATTGGGCTCATGCCCGAAGATGCGGCTTAAACATAGTGAACCAGGCGACCGTCAATGCGGCAATCTCCCGCATTCCGCCAAGCTTGGGACGACTGATTTTGCCACCCAGTATCTCTTTAATGAGCCCGTTTTCGTTCCGAGGAGTATTCCGGGCAGTTGGTCGAAGTTTTTGGTTCGGTCGAACGACTCCGCCCTTGGCTACAATACCAGCTACGGAAGGATCCTCGTTCTTCAGTAGACGGCGAAGCGTGGCTTCGGTCTCGGTGAGCCTCTTCTCCGTTTCATGCAAAGTGCCAGTCATTGACTGCATCTTTTTCTCTGCTCTTCGCTGGCCATCTTCAGCAGCAAGTGCGCGCCATTCAGCTTCCTGGCGGGCGGATTCACTTCTCTGAGCAGATTCCTCAGCGCTTCGTTTGGCAGCTTCTGCAGCAATTGCTCTATTTTTCATGAGAACTCGCGAGATCTCTACCGCCTTGGTCTGTTCATGAGCCTGCCGCATTTTCGCTTCAGCGACACGAGTTCTTTCCTCGGCCGCGAGCACCGCTGCACCGGCTTCCTCTACCCTCCTTGCAAGGGCCATGTTAGCGGCAGAATCTGCCTCTGAAGTAGACTTGAGCGCCTCACTTAATCCCTCCCTGATGCGGAAGACTGCTTTACGCTCTTCACTTGCCCTGATACTACCGAGCACATAGGCAATATGGCAAAGACTTCCTTGTGTGAACTCGCTATCCAAATCACGTTGGTGGGGAGGATGCGACGCCCTATGCCTCGCCTCTGTGATCTTCCTAAATCTTCGGACGATTTTTCTGTCTCCACCAAAGCGAGAGGAAAATATTTCGTCCCAGTAAGTTTCTGTGAGTGTTGCGAAGTAACTTACCTCGATTGCTGACAGCAAATCGTCGTGAGAAGGCATGTCTCTGGCAAAGTTTGTGCTCTGACTGCCCTTCAAAGATCGCTCCAAAGCAATTCGCACAGTTGCGCCTGGAGCATGGCGGAGGCACTCACAAAAAAATGGACGCATACTATCCAGGAAAATGTCCAGTGCCTTTATGAGTGCTTCCTTGTTCGGTCGGTCTGTGATTGGCATTGTTCCCCGCTCCATTCGTTAAGAAGAGTCCAGCATGCTTAATCATCAACCGAATCCACACCACATCTGTCAAAAGAGATTCCAAAATAGGGTGAGTGACTGGGCTCGTCTTGAATTGCAACGACGGCCAGCCTCAATAGTAATCGGAATAGCACAGTGTGAGTTGAGGCAAATCCCGTGAGAGGGCACGGCCTCCCCATCTGGGTCCACGTGCCTCAACTGGGCCCTTTAGGCCTAGATTTCGTGGAGAATACCCCAGTTTATCGCTTCTTGGTCTACAGAGTATGACATCTAGCCGACCAAGCAGCTGACAGGACTCCGACAGGAAATTCTGTAACTGACAATGAGAAGTGAGTACTTTGTTCCTTCTTTTACGCGCCTAGGAGAATCGGTCCTCCCTATCTGAAACGTAGGTGCAATTCCTAAAGGGTAGTTCCGTCAATGCAGAAGATCCTTAAACGCAGCCGGATGGAAGGATGTTGAGACACTAAGGATTCTACGGAGTCGATCAAGTGCTGGTCGCCCACCCTCGGGTGCATTGGCTTACCAAAGATCCTCTGAAATAGCCGTCGAGCTCCGCCTTCCGAAGACCGGGGTCCATATACTCCTTTCCCTGTTCTCTCCCGAAATCGGTAAACCGCTCGACAGAAATCGGAAGATTCAATCCGAAAACCTGTGCAATTCTCGCGTACAATACCTAGAGAGGGGCGCGCGAACAGGTTCCTTGACAAACGAAGCAAAATGGTTTATATCCCGGATTAGTAACAACAGTTTGAATTTGCAACTACTGCAAACTGTAGGGAAAGGGAAGTCAGTACGAGACAAAACGAAGAGCAGTTCCTACGAAGTCCAGAATGAACCACAAAGGAGGAATATCGTGATCGCTGCAGATATTTCGCCTGCCAGATCGACTTGGCGGCCGCAACGAGCTACTTTGGCCACTTTGTTCATTTTACTGTTGTCGCTAGTGATGGTTCCCCAGCCGGTGATCGCAGCCCCAGCAGAACGCCCAACTCCTCTCCAGACTTACGTCCACATCATCAGACCCGGCGAATCCCTTGTAAACATTGCAGCGCTATACGGGCTTTCGGTCGACGACTTGCGGGCGTCAAACAACCTCGGAAACCGGGCCCAACTGGTAAGCTGTACGTCCAATGCCGACAGCACGCAAGCGAAAGGCACAGTGCGGGTCAACGGCCAACCGGCCAACGGTTTCCGGGTCGTTTTCAGCTGGAGTCCGGACGAGACAGTCGTTGCCATGGCAGTTTCCGGAGGAGGAGGCCAGGAAGGAGGCCAGTATAGCCACATTCTTGGAGGGGGCGCTCGCGAAGGCAACTGGTGGTTCTGGATCGAGAATAGCGCGGGTATCCGCATCTCGGAAATGGCCCATGTCCACACAGACAAAGATGCCCATGAGGGCAAATGCCAAAGGGCCGTAATCGATTTCGACATCCAGGACCCCGGGCAGACATACGTTGGGCGCAGACTGCAGATTCCTTTGGTGGGGCTGCCCGTGGCGACTCAGCCCGTGGCCGCAAAACCTTTGCCACAGAAGCCTGCGGGCACCAAAATAGTCTACGGGCACGTCGTGAGATCCGGCGAAACACTTGCGAGCATTGCCGAAGCCTATGGTGCTTCACTTCATGACCTGAGAACGACGAACAACCTCGTAAATCGAGCTACCTTGGTTCGTTGCGACGCCAATGCCGGAAGCACTCGGGCGCTGGGCACAGTGCGGTTAAACGGCCATCCTGTCAATGACTATCGGGTAGCCT
>JAPPKT010000146.1 GCA_028819675.1 Caldilineaceae bacterium
GCTCCAGCTGGTACCAATACGCCTACGTCGATCCCTACCACAAGGCGGGCGAGCCCCTGGCCGTGGACGACACGCCTTGGGACAGCGGACGCGGCAGCTACTGGCTGCCCGTTGATCAGTACACCGGCGGCATCGAGCACGCCACCATGCACCTGCTCTATACCCGCTTCTTCACCAAAGCGCTGCGGGACATGGACGTAGTCGACTTCGACGAACCCATGCTGCGCCTGTTCAATCAGGGCATCATTCTGGGACCTGACGGTGAGCGCATGTCCAAGAGCCGCGGCAACGTCGTCAATCCCGACGAATACGTCGACAAGTACGGCGCCGACACCGTTCGCGGCTACCTGATGTTCATCGGCCCCTGGGAACACGGCGGTCCCTGGGATCCAAGCGCCATCGAAGGTGTGAGCCGCTTCCTGTACCGCGTCTGGGGTGTCACTCTGGACGAACCGGCATCGAACAGTACCGGGAGCGCGCCGACCGAAGCCGACGTCCGCGGCCTGGAGCGCAAGCTGCACCAGACAATCGCAAAAGTGTCCGAAGACTTTGGCAGCTTCCGATTCAACACCGCCATCGCCGCCCTGATGGAGTTCAACAACTATCTGATCCGTGTCAAGGACACCTTCACAAGCACACAGTGCGGTGAGGCAGAAAGGGGAATCTGGCAGGAGTCAGTTCGCAATCTGCTGCTGATGATGGCCCCCGTCTTTCCTCACGTCAGCGAGGAGCTCTGGCAGCGGCTGGCGCGAAACGGTGAAGGCTCTAGCGTTCATATCCAGGGATGGCCACAGTCTGATCCGGAAAAGGCCAAAGAAGAAGAGATAACCGTAGTCGTCCAGGTCAACGGCCGTGTGCGCGACAAGCTGAGCGTGGCGCCCAATACCGCCGAAGAAGAGCTGGAAGCGATGGCCCTTGCTTCCAACAACGTGCAGCGCTGGATGGACGGCAAACAGGTGCGTAAGGTCGTGGTGGTCGCCGACAAACTGGTCAACATAGTAATCGGATAACGCCATGAAAGTCATGATCGACCTCTGTGTCGTACCCATAGGCGTCGGCGTCTCTGTCTCTGAGTACATCGCCGCCTGCGAGCGCATTCTCGACGACGCCGGCCTCAGCCATCGTATGCACGCCTACGGCACCAACGTCGAAGGCGAGTGGGACCAGGTTTTCGCCGCCGTCAAGCGTTGCCATGAAGTTGTGCACGAGATGGGCGCGCCACGCATCACAACCAGCCTGAAAGTCGGAACCCGCTGCGATCGTGAACAAAGCATGCAGGACAAAATCGACAGCGTGAACAGTAAGTTGGAACGAGGTGTCCAATGAGTGAGGATTGTATTTTCTGCAAAATCGTCGCAGGGGAGCTGCCCTCGAAACAGTTCCATCAGGATGAATTGGTAACAGCCTTTCAGGACATTTCAGAGCAGGCGCCTGTTCACATACTGATCGTTCCCAATCAGCACTTCAATGATCTGGGAGAAATGGGTGACGCCCAGGCAGAAACTCTGGGGCGAATTGCCCAGGTCGCCGGACAACTGGCTGCGCAGGAAGGCGTGGCCTCTGACGGCTGGCGCCTTGTTACAAATGTCGGCAGGCACGGCGGCCAGGAGGTATTCCACACCCACTTTCACCTGCTTGGCGGACGTCCTCTAGGCCCCCTTCTGACGCGCTGAAAAGCAGCTGTCCCTGTCAGAGACATGCAGAGGCAAGGCGAATCACGCCTTGCCTCTGCGTTTTCCTCTTTTCGGGAGCAGGCAACTGGCCGGATCTATCTCCCTGGGAGTTAGACTTTGGCCCGCCTTCGTGGTCGTGTCTTCACTTCACCACGGCCATCGCCAGCCCGTCCGGATAGGGGACCACCGTGCTGGTTAGCCGCTCGTGTTGGCTGAGCGAACGCGCAAATCTGCGCATCCCCTGCACCCAGTCCCAGTCCTGCTTCTCAGGATCCACCAGGCTCCCCCACATCTCTACATTGTCTCCCAGAATGACCGTGCCTGGCCGGCTGTATTGGAGCGCATAATCCAAATATCCCGGATAGTTTCCTTTGTCTGCGTCAATGAAGACCAGATCGAATGGAGCCTCCTCCGACAAGTGCGGCAGCGATTCGAGCGCCGGACCGACCCGCACTTCGATCTTGTCGGACAGCCCCATCCTGTCCCACTGCTTGCGCGCGAAGTCGGCGTGCTTCTGCTCCAGTTCCAGCCCAATCAGCTTCCCGCCTTCTGGCAGAGCACGCGCGATCCATGTCCCGCTGTACCCGCCCAGCACACCAATCTCCAGCACCTTTCTGGCACCCGTCAACTGCACAAGCAGCTGAAGAAACTTCCCCTGCTCCGGCCCGATACTCATACCCGGGATCCCTTCAGACTCCGCCTCTGCCTGCAGCCTGGACAGATCCGCGTCGTCGCTGTGAAACAGGTCACGCAGAAACTGCTGATATGAATCAACATTCGCCTGTTTGGACATCTGTATTCTCCACTATTCACGTCATTGGCAGATTATTTCAAGAGCGCCGCGTCCAGAGCGTCGGCAACAGTGCGCGCACCGATAACTTCGATTTCTGAGGGAATGTCTGACGAGCCTCCCTTGCCCTTGTCGTCCGCCCCAATCTGTCCCGATCGCGCACCTTTCCGCCGCAGGGCATGACGAGGCACGATCGCACGCCCGAAGCCTAGTTTGGCCGCCTCGTGCAAACGCAGCGCAAGCTGGCTCACACTGCGCAGCTCTCCACTCAGACCAATTTCCCCGATGAGAGCAACCTCGGCGGCAACAGGAACATTTCGGTAGCTGCTGCAAATGGCCGCCGCCACCGCCAGGTCAGCGGCCGGCTCACCAACGCGCAGCCCCCCTATGACATTCACGAAAACGTCCTGCGCGCTCAACGAAAGACCTAGCCTCTTGCTCAGAACAGCCGTCACCAGCAGCAGCCGGTTGAAGTCCACGCCGTTCCCCGTGCGCCGCGGCTGGCTGAACGCCGTCGGGCTGGCAAGCGCTTGTACCTCAACCAGCAGCGGCCGGCTACCCTCCATCGGCACCGCGATCGCGCTGCCCGCCGCGTTTGGCAGCCGTTCAGCCAGAAACATCGCCGAGGGGTTGGCAACCGGAGCCATTCCCCGCTCCGTCATTTCAAAGACTCCCACTTCATTCGTGCTTCCGAAGCGGTTCTTGACCGAATGCAACAGGCGGTAAGCATGAAACCGCTCTCCCTCCAGCTGCAGTACCGCGTCCACCATATGCTCCAGCACGCGCGGACCCGCAATTGCCCCCTCTTTGGTGACATGCCCCACCAGAAACAGTGGGATATTGAGCTGTCTGGCCTGTCGCAGCAGATGGGCCGCGCAATCTCGTACCTGGGCAACCGACCCGGCTGCACTGCCGCTCGCGCTGCTGTGGATCGCCTGCACCGAATCAACGATCACCAGGGAAGGCCTCACCTGCCCAATCTGCGCCAAAATCTGTTCCAGGATCGTGTCCGCCAGAATCAGCAGACCGCCCTCGTCCAGACCAAGCCGCGACGCACGCTGCCCTATTTGATACGCGCTCTCCTCAGCGCTCACATATAGAACCCGTCCAACCTTGCGCGCCACCTCCGCAGCCGTCTGGATGAGCAGCGTACTCTTTCCAATCCCGGGATCACCGCCCACCAGGATTCCGGAGCCCGGCACAATACCGCCCCCCAGCACGCGATTCAATTCCGCGTTCTCAAGAACAATGCGCCGTGAGGGCTCGCTGGGGATCTCCGGCAGTGCCAGCGGAGTAGGTGCCTGGAGGGAACTGCCGCCGCCCAGCGCCATCGCGCTCTCTTGGATCCGGCTCTCTTCGAGTGTATTCCACTCGCCGCAATCCGGGCACCTTCCCATCCACTTCATCTGCGAACTGCCGCACTCACTGCAGACGAACTGAGTCTTGACCCTTGTCGCCACAGACACCAACCCTTTGCCCCGCTAAGCCGGCACCGGAAATGCCTTGACCATCTCTAGCACCTCGTCGCGCACCGATTCCTGTAGCGCCGTTTCTTTGGGCTCGCGAGCAATCGATGCTATCCATCTGCCGATCTGTTCAAACTGGCCCTGCTTCATCCCCCTCGTCGTCGCAGCAGGAGTACCCAGCCGGATACCGCTCGTGACCATTGCCTTCCGCGTGTCGAAAGGGATCATGTTCTTGTTGCAATGGATTGAAGCATTGTCGAGAGCTGTCTCGACCACCTTGCCGTTGATCTCCTCGTCGTCCAAACTGCTCAGGTCGACCAGCAGCAGGTGATTGTCAGTCCCCCCGGAAACGCTCCGCAGTCCTTCAACCCGTAGCGCGTCGCTCAGCGCCTGCGCGTTGTCCAGAATCTGCTGTTGATACGCCTTGAACGCCTCCGTCTGCGCCAGCTTGAATCCGACCGCCTTCGCAGCGATGATATGCATCAGCGGCCCGCCCTGAATTCCGGGAAATACTGCGCGGTCGATCGCCCTCGCATGTTCCTTCCGACAAAGAATAAGACCGCCGCGCGGCCCGCGTAGCGTCTTGTGCGTCGTGGTCGTGACAACGTCGCAGAACGGCACCGGATCGGGATGCAGTCTAGCCGCAACCAGGCCCGCTACGTGGGCCATATCCATCATCAGCAGACAACCAGCCGCGTCGGCGATTTCGCGCAAAGGCTGAAAGTCGAAATGGCGCGGGTACGCGCTCGCCCCGACCAGCAGCAGCTTGGGACGTACTTCCAGTGCCGTCTCCCGGATAACATCGTAATCGAGTTGCTCAGTTTCGGGATCGAGCCCGTAGTGGACGAAGTTGTAGTAATGCCCGGAGCTGTTCAGATGAAATCCATGGCTCAAGTGCCCGCCGTGGTCCAGTTTCATCGCCAGCACAGTGTCGCCCGGCTCCAACAGCCCCATATAGACTGCCGCGTTGGCCTGCGCGCCCGAATGCGGTTGTACGTTGGCGTGTTCAGCGCCAAAAAGGGCCAGCGCACGTTCGATGGCAATCTTCTCGGCGATGTCAACGTACTGGCATCCTCCATAGTAACGGCGCCCCGGATAGCCCTCGGCATACTTGTTCGTAAGCACGCTGCCTGCCGCCGCCAGCACCTCGGGAAAGACGTAATTTTCGCTGGCAATCAGTTCGATTCCGTCTGTCTGCCGCCTCCGCTCTGACTCTATCGCCGCGTAGATTTCAGGATCCCGCTCCCGAAGCAGCTCACGTGGATCAGGTTGGTCGGTCCAGGCGCAAAGGGTTGAAACCGGTGCCTGCAAGTCTGATATCATCTCGTTCATTCGTGTCCGCTCCAGTGTCTGCACAATCGCATGGCGCGCGTCAAATGGCCAGGCCGCGCCAGCAGTGAACATTAGCACGCAGCACGTGATTCGTCAATTTCCGCAGGATTATTGGGACATCAATTCCTGGCATTACAACTGAATTTTGGGCTGAATCCAAGTCACTTTGGCAGGCCAGATACACTGTTTGACCGGGTTGAAAAGCCGTGTGTTAGAATTGTCAGACCGAAAAACAGGCTTTCTCCTGACCGGGGAAAGGTGCCCGTACGGGGCTGCGAATTGGCAAGCCCGTACCAGCCTAGGAACCCATCTCCGACATGAGCGGGTTACACCGGATCAACCGCAGAAGAAAGAGATTCACAACCCTGGTCTTGGGGGCGAGAAACGCAATGTGCTCCACTGCCGGTCTTGGCAGCCAGCGGGAGCCGCTGCGCCTACTGGCTATCCTTTTTCTACTTGGCGTGATAGTGTTTCTCATAGCTGCCTGTCGGCAACACGAGTATGCCGGCACAGTCTTCGAAGAGGCCAACCTGGCCGCGCCAATTCGCGGCCAAAACTTTGACGGCGCCCCCTTCGAACTCGCCGAACTGATCGGCGACCCCGTCCTTCTCTTCTTCGGCTACACATTCTGTCCCGATATCTGTCCCCTGACCATGCTCGAACTAACCGCCGCCAAAGAGACGTTGGAAAAGGATGTACCCGCTCTGGGCTCTGACCTCAAGGTCGTATTCGTCTCTGTCGACCCCCAACGCGACAGCCTCGCACGACTTGAGCCATACATTCTCGCCTTCGATCCCAGGTTCTACGCAGTCCGCGTACCCGAAACCGAATTGGAGGCCGTCAAACAGGGCTACGGCCTGTACACCGGCGCCGCCGAAGGCCACAGCCTTGACGACGAATACTATCTCCTCGACCATACTTCGCGAATCTTCCTTATCGACAGAGAAGGGAACTGGCGGGCACTGTTCAGCGCCGACGTGACCTCAGAAGCGTTGGCCGCAGATCTGAAGGAGTTGCTAAGATAGTCGCTTTCGCAACCATCCTGAACGTAGGAGGTCTGTATCACCGGTGCGTACATTCATCGCTTTAGAGATTCCCCACCCTGTAAAGCAGCAACTTCAAGCGCTGCAAGATCGCCTGAAAGAGCTACCGTCGCTGCGCGAACAGCCGTCCTTACTACGCTGGACCAACACCCAAAACCTGCACCTCACGCTACGGTTCCTGGGCGAAACCGAAGAATCCCGGCGCCGTCTGCTGCAGAATGGACTGACGGCCATCGCGGCCAGACACGACCCCTTTTCGCTGTCACCTTCCGGGCTCGGCTGTTTCCGCTCTTGGTCAAATCTGCGCGTTCTTTGGGTGGGAATCGAAGGTGATGCGGAGGCCCTTTTGGAGCTGCAAACTGACCTGGAATCCTTAGCCCGGCAAGTAGGATTCCCGCCGGAACGGAACCGCTTCTCGCCCCACATCACCCTGGCGCGTACCGCACGCAATGCCGCGCGCCCCGCACTACGCGTGGCATCAGAACAACTGCGCCGCGCCGCAGAAGAGGGTGAGTCTCAGATCTGGATCGACTGGAGAGTAAGCGAACTGCACTTCATTCGCAGCGTACTGGGCCCGGGTGGCGCCCAGTACTTCAACCTGGCAACCTGTGCATTGTCCAACGACGCCTGAAACGCCTACTGAAAACGGGGTTCCTCCGCCGGTACTTCCGACGCCGGCCGCGCCGCCATCTCCTGTGAAAAGGAAGTGTCCCTCCGCCCGGCTCCCGTGCCCTCGGGCCAGTGCTGCTGCCTGCCTCGACTTGGAACCTGTTCCCTGACACTCTCGTCGCTCTGCACCGCCCTTCCTAAACCGTAGAATAGCAGGCCCAACGGCACACAGATGATGCTGCCGCTGACGAATCCCCAAAGTCCCAGTGCCACGATGCCAATAATCTGCGCCTGGAACTGGCCGAGAAAACTGCTCCGATAACCCGCGGCGGCCAGAAGACCCGTAACGCCCTGACCTTCAACGCCCAAATAGCTGCCGGCGCCCACCTGCTGCCAACCGGCCCCCGCAGCGCCGTCAGCGAATATGCCAACGCATACCAGTCCGATTGCCGCTGGAATCCCCGCGGTGGCAAAGATGCCGGCGCCGTCTTCGAGGCGGAATACTCTTTGCAGCGCGTATGTCACGAATGGAACACTGCTCCCGGCCAAAAGCCCTGTCAGCAGCGCGCCCGCATGTCCGGGAAAGGGCCCCGCTGCCAGTCCGGCGATGACCCCCGCCACCAGACCTCGCGCGCTCATCCCCGGATCGCTCGAACCGGTTACAAACCAGGTGTAGAGTAAGGGAACTGTCACGCCGCCAGCAGCGTAAAGCAGGCCGTTGACCGCCGTTCGCATCGCCGAATATGGGGTCGTCCCCGGCTGCTGTACCGGGCTTGCCCACACCCAGGCCAAAACGCCCGCCATCACAAACAAAGAACCCACGACTGCGAGCAGTGGCAAATGAACGATAGGAAGTTCAGTGCTGGCAGCCTGCCCCTGTGCCCTCGCCCGCGGCGGCCAAACCAGAAGTGCCGCCAAAGATGCTGAAGCCGACACCAGAAACACCGTGCCCCCGCCTCCGAAATCGACCAACCCGTGTCCCAGACCCGCGTTGTTCCCCAGCGCAGCCAGCCACCCTCCGCCCTGAACCCAGTTTCCAGCCAGCGGATAAACCAGCGCACCCACAACCAACGCGATGATTAGCGTTGCAAGCGCCGGGGCGCGCCCTCTTAGAGCCAGTACCGGCAACAGCGCTGCTGTCATGGACCAGGGCACGTGCGCCAGAAACAGGCCCATCGCCGCCGGTGTCGCCGCAGCGCCGGTCAGGAACCACCCATCCAGCCCCGCCGCAATCCAGCCTACGCCCCAACCCTCGGGAAGCGGGCTCCATCCCCTCAGCAGGCCGGATAGCTCAGGGTGATCGGTATACACAAAACCGACACTCCCGAACTGAAATGCAAAGCCAGCCGCCCAATACCCCAACCCCGCCAGACAAAAGGCCGCCATGCCTCCCAATGCGGCATCCCACACTCTCTCCGCCCTCATACCGCATGCCGCAACCAGGACGATGCCAGCCGGCAGGAGGAAGGCCATCCCCGCAGCGGTCAGATTCCAAAAATATGAACTGTCCATAGAAACGCAGTACCTACGAGGGCCCAATGAAAAGCGCAGCGCGCGACCAATAGCGAAAGCGACCTGCTCGACAACCCCGACAACTACAACCCCTGCCGCACGGAACCGTAGCGCCACCCTTGATCGTTCACACTAGAATATCAGACAAACGGTAACCCAACAAAGCATACTGGGAAGACGAACTGACCGCGCGTTGGTCTTGGCTGTGCCCAGTGTTACAATTGGCTGGTTGCCGGACCACTGTTCAGTTGGGCCGCGAAAGCCTTCTACTAGGAAACCCCACCGTGGAAAGGGAAGCTGTTACTCGCCGCTTAAATAGACATGCCCACAAGGAGCCGTTGCTCCTTAACCTGACTCGAGCTTCGTTCCTGATTCTGGTTCTCTTCGTTCTGTGGGGCGTAGTAATTGTGTCTCGCGCCCACCTGACGGAGCAGTTTCTGGCCGTCGAACGACAGTCGGCTGCTCTGATCGATCCCGATGAAGGAGAGGACGCGCTGACTCCGGAGAACATCGAGGCGCAGATACTGGCCTTCACGCTGAGACTCCGCGAAGAGGAACTGCTAATCCCTGCTGGCGACGATCTTCGTCCGCGGGCATTCACAATCAATCCAGGCGAACCTGCCCGCTACATTGCGGCGCGCCTCGCCGCCGCCGGCTTCATCCACGATGCCGACCTCTTTAACCTCTACCTGCGAGTGGAAAAACTGGATAGAGAAATTGAAGCCGGCAACTTCATGCTGGCCGACTCCATGACCATACCCGAGATCGCCCGCGAGCTGCAGCAGGCTCGCTTCGAGGAAGTCTTGGTAACCATTCCTGAAGGCTTCCGGGCTGAAGAGATCGCCGAGCGCTTGGCCCAAAACTTCGTCATCGACGGCGAGCGGTTTCTGACAGCCGTTCGCCAGCCTCAGAGCCTTGGACTGTTGGATAACTACGATTTCCTCAGCAATCTCCCTCCCAGCGCCTCCCTGGAAGGCTATCTGTTCCCCGACACCTACCGTTTTCCTGTGAACGCTACCGGCCCGGAGCTTGTCCTGGCATCCATGTTGGACAACTTTGAGAACCGGGTCGGCGCCGGCGGTCTCAGTGGAGGCAGCAGCGGCATGAGCGGCCACGAACTGATCACCCTTGCATCTATCGTCGAACGAGAGGCCGTCCAGGATGACGAGCGCCCCTTGATCGCCAGCGTCTATATCAATCGACTCAACAATGACTGTCGCGATGTTGGCGGAACATATCTCCAGGCCGACCCAACGGTGCAGTACGCCAAAGGCACGACTGGCAACTGGTGGTGGAAGCCCCAGACGATTGAGGAATACGCCCAGGTCGAAAGCCTCTACAACACATATCTGCACCCGGGACTACCGCCCGGTCCTATCGCCAGCCCAGGCCTGCGAGCCATCGAGGCCACCAGCAATCCAACGCAGACGTCCTACTGTTTCTTCCTTGCGACCGGTGACGAAGGCCGCCATGTCTTCGCCCAAACGCTCGCTGAGCACAACCAGAATCTCGCAATCTACGGCTATCAACCCTAGGCGGGTAGCCCTCTGATGCATGACGCGACCTGGAGCTGGCTTTGGGCGGGTTCCGGGTGCTACGGTCACGCGAAACATCTGTGGTTGCAAAAACTTTCGCACCCCTAACTGTCTATGGTACGATGGGCCGCGCCCTAACCTTAGCTCGCGTCGTATTCTGTCTCTTGTTTTCCCTGTTTCTCCTTTCCTGCAATCCCACGCGGCCTGTTGTGAAGATTGGTTTGTTGGCTCCCTTTGAAGGACTCCACCGAGAGAGCGGATACGAAGCTCTTTCCGCAATGCGCATGGCGCTGGCGGATTACCCGCTCCAGCAGTTCGAGGCGCTGCCTCTCGCGTTGGATACCTCCGCCGACCCGGCCCAGGCCCGCCGCTCAGCCGCTAAAATGCTCCGCGACGAAACGGTCCTGGCCGTGGTTGGACCTCTGCAAGCGCGTCAGGTCTCTGCAGTGGCAGAAGTCATCGCCGCTTCAGGCGTGTCATGGCACCCGCAAACAAGACCGGCCTCAAGCGAAGCAGCGCAGACTCTGATCGAGACAACTATCTCCGAGATGTCTGGGACGAACATAGCTGTTGCCGGCCTCGACTTCGGTTGGCCTCAGAACGCCGCTGAACGGTGGTCCTCGAAAACCGGCAAGTCGGTCACCGCAGTCGACTCCGCCACCGGCGCTGCGGCAGCCGACGCTGTGCTCTGGCTTGGCGGTCCCGCTGAGGGCGCGGCGTTTCTGGGCGATCTGCGAACGCAGAGCCCTCTAGTGCCTTTCTGGACTACGGCCGTAGCCGGCGATCCGGTCTTTAATTCTCTGCTTTTGGAAAGGCTCGACGGAACTCCTCCCGGACCCGTCTATTGGGTAGTCGCCTTGGGGGAAAGTGCAGACCAGTATATAGAATGGTCAGCAGCGAATGCCGACGCATCGCCGACAGCCTTCGCCGTCTACCTCGCTACGCGGCGGGCTCTGCAGCAGATCGCCGAAGATGACCTCCCTTCGAACAAGCGTGAACTGGCAGTCTTCTCTCTTGACCTCGAAGGGAAAACCGGACTGATGAAAATCCTACAGCTTCCTTGACACGGAATCGGCCGGTGTGGCAGTCAGGCTCACAGAATCCGCACTGAATCTATCGCAGAATTTCGAATGCGCATTCTCTTCATTTCCTGGGAGTACCCCCCCAACGTGGTAGGTGGGATAGGAAGACACGTATCGGAGCTTGTTCGGGCATTTGGTGCCCTTTCAGGCGAACTAGCGCCTCCCTTCCACCTGGATCTTCTGACGCCCCGCACCGGCAACGCCCACCACCTTGAGGTACTGTCGGAATTGATAACCGTCCACCGGGTGGAAACCCCTTCGGTCAACCCCCTGGACCTCTTTAACAGCGTCGTCGACAATAACCGGTACCTGGTGTCAAAGGCAATGGAGCTGCATGGCACCAACCCATACTCGCTGATCCACGTCCACGACTGGTTGACCGCCTCAGCCGGTATCGAACTGAAGCACGCCTGGCGGATTCCTCTCGTTACCACCATCCATGCCACCGAAAGAGGAAGACACCAATCACACCTGCCCAGCGAAACAAGTCGCAATATCAACCAGCTGGAGTGGCAAGTTTGCTTCGAATCCTGGCGGCTCATCGTCTGCAGCTCCTACATGGCCGGCGAACTGCGCAGATTCTTCGATGTGCCGCTGGACAAAGTAACCCTCATCCCCAACGGCGTTGACGTCACCCCATTTCAGGCCTGCCCGGAAAAGCGAGTTCGCGAGCTGAAAGCCAGATTCGCCCCCAACGGCGAAAAACTACTGTTTTACATCGGTCGCATCACACCAGAGAAGGGCGTGCAGGTCCTGTTGCAGGCGCTTCCCTTCATTCGCGAAAAACATCCCGATCTGCGTCTGATTGTAGCCGGCAGAAACAGTGAGCAGTTACAGCCGTTGGTCGATGAATTGGGAATCGGGGAGGCCGTTGAACTCTTGGGGTTTGTCGACAGCGAAACGCGCGACTGCCTCTATCGCAGCGTCGACGCAGCCGTCTTTCCCAGCCTGTACGAGCCCTTCGGTATTGTTGCTCTTGAAGCTATGGCCGCCGGCTGTAGCGTCATCGCCAGCGAAGTCGGCGGGCTGGCAGAGGTCGTCGACCACCGGCGCACCGGTCTCACTGTGCGAGTCAATGACACGCAAAGCATAGCCTGGGCAGTTGATCAGCTACTCACCGACCCGCTTCAGGCCCAGGCCATGCGCGCTCGTGCACTGCAGGAGGTCACACGCTCGTACAATTGGCTCACAATCGCCAAGTCGACACTGAACATGTACAAGTCAGTGGTGGCGCAGAGGCAGGACGTCAACTGGTGATCCGGTCCAATACGATTGCTCGCTCTGGTAAGTTATGTGCCGCATCAGAAAAACTGTAGGCCTTCAGAACACGTTCCGCCGCAAAACCGGCCGCATCCTCGTCAGCCGCATGCACGGTACACAGTCTATCCCCAGCTGAAACGCTGTCACCCACCTTCGCCGTCAGCACGATACCGACGCGGTGATCGATTTCGTCGCCCTTACGTTGCCGCCCCCCGCCTAGCGCCACCACGGCAAGACCGACTGCTCGCGCATCCACACCGCTGACAACCCCGTCCCGCGTCGCCTCTGCTTCTACGGTCACGGGCGCCCTGGCTAGCCTTTCCGGACTCTTGACCGCGGCCGCGTCACCGCCTTGCGCCGCCACAAACCGAACGAACCTGTCAAAGGCTGCCCCGGAGTCAATGGCCTCCTGAACGCTTCGCCTGGCTGCCTCACGTCCGGCCTCGTCTCCCGCCGTCTCCTGCTCTCCGTGCAATTCTGGGTCGCCCAGCAGAAGCATCTCCGACGCCACCTCCTGTGTCAACTGCTGGAAGTCGGGCGATCCTCCTCCTTGGAGCGTATCGATCGCCTCCCGGACCTCAAGAATGTTGCCCACCGCCCTTCCCAGAGGCTGGTCCATCGCTGTAACCAGCGCTGTCACCCGGCGCCCAGCCCCCTTTCCGATCGAAACCATCAGCTCGGCCAGCTCCTTCGCCTCCGCCGGCGACTCCATGAAT
Source organism: Caldilineaceae bacterium (assembly GCA_028819675.1). The sequence continues at coordinate 13,019 of JAPPKT010000146.1, forward strand.
GCCCCCCGACCGCACTTTACGTCCAGTACGATGGCGTCCGCCCCCGCAGCCAGCTTCTTGCTCATGATGCTGCCTGCAATGAGAGGCAGGCTCGGCACCGTGCCCGTGACATCCCGCAACGCATACAGCATCTGGTCTGCCGGCGCCAGCGTGGCCGTCTGGGCTGCCACCACCAGTCCCACCTCCCTCAGCTGGCGGCGAAACTGTGCAGTACTCAGACTAGCGCCCCACCCGGGAATACCCTCCAGCTTGTCGATCGTGCCGCCTGAAAAACTGAGCCCGCGACCGCTCATCTTGCCTACCGGTAACCCGCACGCCGCCGCGATCGGCCCCACCGTTAAGGTAGTCTTGTCGCCTACGCCGCCGCTGGAATGTTTGTCCACAATCAGCTTTTCCGACCCCGCCAGCTCGCGCAGATCGAGCCTCTCGCCGCTACCGGCCATTGCCAGCGTCAGCGCTGTCGACTCTGCCGCTGTCATGCCTCGAAAGTAGACCGCCATTGCCCAGGCCGCAATCTGGTAGTCGGGGACGGTCCCCTGAACGATTCCCTCCATCAGGAATTCCAACTCAGCGGCGCTGTGCTCGCCGCCGTCACGCTTCTTGGTGATCAAGTCGACTGCGTTCAT
>JAPPKT010000210.1 GCA_028819675.1 Caldilineaceae bacterium
AGCCGGCACAGATGGACGAATTGATGGACATTGGCCGGCGCCACGACATTCCCATTATTGAGGACTGCGCGCAGGCGCACTTCGCGGAATACAGAGGGAAGAGAGTGGGAACAATTGGAGATGTCGGCGTTTTCAGCTTCATCACCGGCAAACATATGACAACGATTACAGGCGGCATGGTGATGACGGATACAGATGAGTTCGCCGAGCGAGCTTCGCTGTTTGCCGTCGGACGCGGAGAGGAAGAAGGCACCAAGGAGGGGATGTTCTTCCGCACCCATGTCGGTCTGGGGCTCAACTACCGGATGAATCCTTTAGGGGCGGCGGTGGGAATGGTACAGCTAAACAAGCTGGACGACATCGTGGCACGGCGCAGAGAGACCGGTCAGATGCTCGACCAATTGATTCACGACATTCCGGGACTCAGCCCGCCGCACATCATTGAAGAGGCAAAGCACGCCTACTGGCTCTACGCGGTCAGGTTGGAGGAGGGCGCGTTTACTGCAGACATTTACACTTTTGCTCGCGCCCTGAAGGCCGAGGGCGTGGCTTGCATGCCCAAGTGGTACTATCTCCTCTATGATCATCCTGCTTTTTTGAACCCAGAACCGCCGAAACATCCCGAATACGCGTTTCCGCGAGCCGTGTATGACGACCGCGAACGCTATTACAAGGGAATGTGCCCCAACGCGGAACGGGGGTTGGCAGCGCACCTCGTAATCACCTGGAGCGAATTCTATACGAAGGAGGATGTGCTAGGCGTAGAAAGAGCCTTGCGCAAGGTTGCCGATGCCTACAGGGCATAGCTTCCCGGGCCGAACTTGCAGTACTGATACTTCAGGTTAACGTCCCGACATTTGTAGGTTTGACGGACACGAGTCATGCCATTTCCGGCATGACTCACGCATTTTCAGGGTTATTGTGCGGGCCGTTAACATCATTTTATGCGGGTGCCACCCCCGCTTGCTATCCTTACCGCACGTGGATGTCGGCGAAGTCCATGTAGCGTTCCCAGTCGTAGGTGGTTACGTCGTGCTTGCCGGTGCGGATGTGGTAACCGATTGTGCTTCTGACGGGCTGGTTGACTGGCGGGAGCTCGCTGACGGCGATGCCTTCGGTGCCGAGGAGCTTGTAGACGGGGTCGGCGTGTAAGGCGCCTTGAAACTCGCCGTGAGGGTCGGCCCAGAGGTCGGCGTCGGCGCTGACGACGTAGACGGGGCGGGGGGCGACGAGGGCGATGAGCATGTGCTGGTCGACGGGGAGCTCGTCTTCCTTGTCATTATACTGTTTGAAGTTTTCGCAGAACCAGTGGGGGTAGGTGACGTTGGCGTGGCGGGCGGTTTCGCCGAAGCGGCGGCGGAAGAGGGCGGTGCCGCCGCAGCCGGAGTTGTTGGGGATGACGAGGGCGAAGCGTTCATCCTGGGCGCCGGCCCAGAGCGCGGTCTTTCCAAGGCGGGACTGGCCCATTACGGCGACGCGGGTGTGGTCGATGTCGTCGTCGGTTTCGAGATAGTCGAGGGCGCGGCTCAGGCCCCAGGCCCAGGCGCCGATGGCTCCCCACTCGTTGGCGGCGGGTCTCGTCTGTCCGTCCTTGTAGTAGAGGGGATGGACGCCGTTCCGGAAGCCATCGTCGTAGTCGGGGTCGAGGTCGCCATAATAGATTGTCGTGATGGCGTAGCCGCGTTCGAGGATACGTTCGACAGGCCAGCGGGAGAGGGCGGTGCCGCGGCTGGCTTCGGTGGCGCGGTGGTTGCGTATGCCGCGGTCAATGCGGTTGCGCATCCACTGCTGTGAGAGCGTTATGCCGGGGTCGCTATGAATTGAATGGTTGCCCTGGAAGTTGGGGACGAGGAAGGAGGGCACGGGTTTGGGCCGGTCGTTGGGCTGATAGATGAGAATGTCCATCCGGGCGTCGTCGCGGCGGCCGGTGAAGTAGACGGCAATTTCTTTGCGCGTCGCCTGGCCGTCGAGGGCGGTCTCGTCGACTGAGGTGACTTCGAAGGTCATGACCTCGGGGCGGCCGGGCGCTTTGCCGTAGACGTGCTCCTCGAACAAACGGAGGAGTTGTGGGCGGCGTTCTTCACGCCACGCGGCGGCATCTGTGACGGCGCGGCCGTCTGCAAATTGCAGTGGATCGGGCAACTCGAACTCTGGCACCTTCTCTTCGTCGTAGTTGACATCCTCGCATTCCCGCACCTCGTTGTACCAGGCGCTGGCCTGGGAACGAGTCGGATCCAGTTTCAAGGCATATTCGAAGATTTCTGCGGCCAGCGGCTTGTTGTCCTGCAGGCCATAGGCGCGACCGAGCACTTCGAAGGTAAAGGAGTGTTCGAGGAGCTCGGGATGGATGTCTACCAGGTGCGTCAGGCTGGCGATGACGTATTCCGGTGTCTCCCAGGTCGCCATCTCTTCGAGCAGAAGGTCCAGTTGTTCAGATACCTTAGCCATTGACATTTCCTAGACTGGGTTGCTTGTTGCTTGGCGGCCGGTGCCGGGGCAGGAGAAGGGCTCAGACCTGGAGAACGTCGCGAATATAGTCGCGGCTGTGCCTGGCGCTTTCGACCGGCGACCAGCTTGGGTCGCGTTGTGAACGGCCCACCGAGTCCTGTTCGACGATCATCCACCCGTGATAGCCTTGTGTGCGCAGCGCGTCGAAGAAGGCGGGAAAGTCGACAGCGCCGCGACCCAATTCGGCGAAGATGTCCATGGCCCAGGCCTGGCGCATGTGGATTCTTTCTCTTCTCACCTGTTCCAGTTTTTGCGGCCAGACGTCCTTGATGTGGAGATACCAGATACGGTCGGCGTACTGATTGGTTGCTTCGACGACGTCGCCGCCGCCGTAGTGGTAGTGGCCGGTGTCGAGGCAGAGGCCGACCAGTTCGGGGTCGGTCATGTCCATGATGCGGGCAACCTCGGCGGGGGTCTCGACATAGGTGCCGGTGTGATGATGGAAGACGGTTTTGAGGTTGAAGCGCTCTTTGCAGAGGGCGGCGACGGCCTCCAGGGTATCGGCGGCGCGCTGCCATTCATCGTCGGTCCAGCCGTCGCTGCCGTCGGCGGCAACGGAGCCGGCGACCTCCAGGCGTTTTGGCGTCGTATCTCCGGCGATGATGATTTCCGAGACGCTGAAATAGGCGAGCAGCGCGGCAACGCTTTGAACCCGCTCAAGTATGGGTTCGAGCCCTCCTTCCTGCCCCAGAGGCAGGGCTACGTAGGAGGAGGCCGCCTTCAGGTCTCTTTGGGCCAGCTCGGCGCGCAACCGGTCTGGTTCGGCGGGGAAGAAGCCGTTGGTGCTGATTTCGGTACCTTCGTATCCGGCCGCGGCGATTCCGTCCAGCATCTGGGCAAAGCTGAGGCCGCTGGTCTTGCTACCGCCGAAGGAAAGGACATCCCAGCTGATGGGTGCGCTGCCTATCTTTACGTTCAACATGAGCTCTCGCTTGGTGGGTTTTGTGTTGGCGCCTGAGCACCGACATTCGGAAGGATTGGGGTAAAGGAATGTATGGCCTGAGCCGGCGCTTGGCTGGCGTGCTGCAGTACCGGTCTTGCTGTTCAGCGGATGGCTGCGCCAGTCGCGTCGTCGAAGAGGTGAAAGCGATTGAAGGAGAGGCTGAGGACGTCTCCCTCCCGCACCCGCGTCGCGGCTACATCTTTGACCTTGAGGAGGAGGCCCTCTTTCTCGATGTCAAGAATCGTCTCCGAGCCGAGGGGTTCCAGCAGGAAGACCCTGGCCTGATTGGCGCCGTCTTCATCCATGGTGAAACGGATTTCTTCGGGGCGGACGCCAAGGGTGCAGACGCCGCCGGGGCAGAGTTCGGCGGCGCGGTCGGCCATCTCGTCGCTGACCGGGATGACGAACTGGTCGCTCTTGTGGACGGTTCTGCCGTTGTCCTTGTGGAGGGCGCCGGGGATGAAGTTCATGGGCGTGGAGCCGACGAAGCGGGCGACGAAGTTGTTGGCGGGCATGTCGTAGATTTCGCTGGGCGTGCCCAGTTGCTGCAGGGTGCCTTCGTTCATGACCGCGATCTGGTCGGCCATGGTCATGCCCTCGACCTGATCGTGGGTGACGTAGATCATGGTTGTGCCCAGTTCGTGCTGCAGGCGCTTGATCTCGGCGCGCATGTAGACGCGCAGGAGGGCATCGATATTGGAAAGGGGCTCATCCATGAGGAAGACTACGGGCTCGCGGACGATGGCGCGGCCCAGGGCGATGCGCTGCTGCTCGCCGCCGGAGCAGAGGCCAGGCGGCCGTTCCAGGGTATGGGTGATGCCCAGCATTTCGGCTACATCGCGGACTCGGCGCTCGATCTCGTCTTTGGGCGTCTTGCGGAGGCGCAGGGGATAGGCGATGTTGTCGAAGGCGGTGAAGTGGGGGTAGAGGGCATAGCTCTGGAAGACGAGGGCGACATCGCGTTCGCGCGGTTCGAGGTCGTTGACGCGTGTCTCGCCGATGTAGATATCGCCGTAGGTGGGGCGCTCCAGGCCGGCTACGCAACGCATGGTGGTGGTCTTGCCGCAGCCAGAGGGGCCGAGGAGAACGACCAGGTCGCCGTCCCTGACGACGAGATTGAGTTGATTAACGGCGCAGGTATCGCCGAAGTACTTTGTCAGACCTTCTATTCTTACTTCCGCCAAAATCAACTCTCCTTTTGCTATCGGAAGTCAACTTCCGGCCAGAACCGGTGGACTGTCGTCGGGAGCGTTACGGCGCCACGGAGGCCGTTGGCAGCGGCTTACTGGCCGCTGGCGACGCCAAAAGTAAGCCCGCGCACGAGGAATCTCTGTAAGGTAAAGGCTGCGACCAGCACTGGAAATACTGCGATGGTGCCGGCGGCGCTGACCACGCCCCAGTCGAGCTCGTGCTGTGGGATCTGCGCCTGGATCGCAATCGGAAGCGTCATGGTTTTCATGGAGTTCACGAAATAGAGAGCGATGATGTACTCGTTCCAGTTGAAGATAAAGAGGAGGATGGCGATTGAAAAGAGGCTGGGGAAGATCAGCGGCAGGAGGATGCGGCGCACTGCGCCAAAGCGTGTATCACCATCCATGAGGGCGGCTTCCTCCACATCCATAGGGACGTCCATAAAGGTGCCGCGCAGGACCCAGACGGCGAAGGCGGTATTGAGAACAGTATAGAGGATGATCAGCGTATATTTTTCGTCGATAATTCCAAGATCACTGCCGAGGAGGAAGAGGGGGATGGCGGATGCGATGGGGGGCAGGAGGGCGACGAGGCCCATCAGGCCGACGACGATGGCGACGAATTTGAAGGGCAGGCGCATCCTGGTGGCGGCGTAGGCGGCGGGGACTGAAATGACCAGACAGATGATGGTTGCCAAGGTGGCAACGACGAGACTGTTGTAGACGTTTTCGAGGATGCGGCGTTCAAAGATGGTCACCCAGGCGTCAAGACGGGGATCGGTTGGGAAGAAACGTGGCGGGATGTGGGCGAGGTCGCGCAGAGACTTGATGGAGGAGATGGCGACCCAGTACATGGGGACGAGGGTCCAGAAGGCGGCGAGGTAGAGTACGACGACAACGAGCAGTTTTCGCAGGTTGAAACGGCGTTCCTGTACGGCCATTTCAACAGGGAGGGGCACGGTTTCGGTCGTTGCCGTCTGTCTCGCTTCAGTCTGTGCCATCAGCATATACTCCTTGGGATAACTGTTTTCAAGCTCACCGGCTTCGGCGCTCCACCCACAGGTATCTTACGAAGATCGTGCCGGCGATATAGGTCATCAGCAGCATGACAAGCACCGCTGCGGAGGCGTAGTGGGGCTTGAGGCGCTGGAAGGACATACCGTAGATGTACCAGGACAGGTTCCAGGTGGCGCGGCCGGGGCCGCCCTGGGTGGTGGCGGCGATGGTGCCGATGGTGCGGGTGGACCAGACAAAGACGAGGATGGTGGCGATGGCGAACATCGGCCTGATGTAGGGGAGGGTCATATCCCAGAAGGCGCGCCAGCGGGTTGCGCCATCGACGGCGGCGGCCTCGTAGATGTCGCGGGGGACCTGGTTGAGACCGGCGTAGAGAAGCAGGAATGCCAAGGGGCTGATGCGCCAGACCTCGACGACACAGAGGGCAATGAAGGCGGTATCGGCCTTCACAAGCCAGATGATGGGTTCCAGGCCGAGGGCGGCGAGCGGCACGTTTACCAGTCCCAAGGTGGGGTGGTACATGATCTTCCACATCATACCGGCGACGATTTCGGAGACCATGAGCGGAATGATAAGGATGGAGATCCAGATAGCCTTACGGCCGGCGTAGTCGCTATGCACCAGTAGGGCCAGACCCAGCCCCACAAGCAGGCACATGGGGACGACAACGATGCCCATCTTGAGGCTGAAGATGAGTGCGCCGTGGAAGATGGTGTCCCTGGTGAGCCGGGAGAGGTTGGCGAGGCCGATCCACTCACCTTTTTCGCTGGTGAGAATCAGCCAGAAGTTGTAAACGATGGGATAGAACTGGACCAAGATCAGTGCCAGGAGGCTGGGCACGATCAGCATAACGCCGAGGCGGTTGTCGCGAAAGCTGAATAGCTCGGACCACATGCCCTGGGGAGGCGGAGGCCGTGTGGTCACATTATTTGCGCTCGTCGCGCTCTGTCCAGGCAAAGGACCAGCGGTCTGTTGTACGGTCAACGATGCCCTCCTTGGACCGGTAGGTATTGAAGGCGACCTTTGGCGCCAGTGTTCGAAGGGTGCACATCGGGAGAGAGGGGTGAGGGGGAATCTCACTCCTCTCTCTCTGGAATTCGGTCTAGTTGGTAACGCCTTCCATCTCGAGACGGATTTCGGCGCCAGCCTGCTCGCAGGCTTCCTGGCCGGTTATGTCACCGGCACCGACGGCGCTGAAGGCGGGACCGAGGATGGCGAGGCTGATACCTGTGGCCTGGGTGCTGCGGGGCCGCCACTTGGGCGGGACCATCAGGGCCTCAAACTGGGCCGGGAACCAAGGCTTTTCCAGGATCAGTTCAGGGTCGTTGAAGACGGACTTGCGGAAGGGGATGCCGCCGGCGTGGGCATAGGACAGCGCGTGCTCCTGGTTGTAGTGCATCCACTCCATGTAGGTCCAGGCGGCGTCCTTGTGCTCGGAGTGGGCATTGAGCACGAGGCCCCAGTGGCCCATCATGGAGACGTGGGGCGCGCCGACTTCGGAGGCGGGCAGAGGCAGATAGAGCATCTTGCCGGCTACGTCGGAGTCGGTCTCGTCCTCAAAGGCTGCGTAGGCGTCGCCCGGCCAGCCGATGCCCATCATGGCGCGGCCGGAGACGACCTCAGCGACCATCTCGGTGGTGCCGTAGGTATTGCCGCCCGGCGGCAGGTACTTGCTCAGCTGCTCGTAGAGCGTGAGGGCATCGCAGCCGGCCTCGTTGTCAAGGATTACGTTGAATTCGTCGTCGAAGATGCCGCCGCCCATGGACCACAGCAGGGCGAGGGCGTCACTGCCAGCTGCGCCGCGCACGTTGTAGCCGTAGAAGGGCGGGTCGCAATCGGGGCAGTGGACCTGGTCAGCGATCGCGAGTACGTCGTCCCAGGTTACAGGCGCATCGAGTCCGAGTTCGTCAAGGACATCCTGGCGGATGTAGAACATGATGACGTTGCCCTGGATGGGCAGGGCGTGCAGGTCGGGGCGCTCGCCGGTCTGGAAGTCCAAGGGGATGGGCCCGTAGGGGGGAGGCCAGGAGAAGACGTCGTAGGAGACCTGGGGCACGTCGTCGTCGCGGGTTGCGCCGTAGGCTTCGGTGAGGTTGACGGAGAGCCCGCCGTCGACGATGTTAGGCATCCAGGGATCGTCGGCGAAGATTACGTCGAATTCACCGGACTCGGTGCGGGCGAGGGAGATCACCTTTTCGAAGAAGGTCGTCCAGGGGAAGGGCGCTACTTCGACCTTGATGCCCGGGTTTTCTTCTTCGAACTGCGGGATCAGAGCGACGAGGCCATCAGCCAGGGGGCCCTGGGCGGTGATGATGCTGATGGTGACTTCCTCGGGCATCTCCTCTTCCATGGCCCCGGTCTCCGCCGGCGCTGCGGGCGCGGCGCAGGCCGACACCATGATGGCCATCACCAGGGTGAAGACGGCGAACAGATAGAGCTTTCTCATGACTTTGCTTCCTCCTTACTGAAATAAATGTGGAGAGAACTGCACTGGAGTTTCACGGAAATGCGATACTTTCAGGCACTTGGCAAGGTCGAAAAGTGGGGGAGGATCTATTCTGTTGGAAAGGTTTGGCAGGCAGGTATATTGGAAGAGATTGCGCACTTTGTCAAGTGCCCGAAATCGGGGGGTGCGTGGGTGAACACTCAAGTGGGGAGTTACCAATTTCGGTTCTTTAGGACTGTCCTTTGCGATGGACGGACCGGGAGGAGCGATGAGGCCCCGCGGTCAGGTGGAGGGCTGGAATTGTAAGTGATACGGGGTGTCTTGTGTCAGGCAAGTTCCCAGCGGACGGCAACCACATACTGGACAATCGGGCTCTCTTGCGTCCACTCGTGGAAAACGGTGAAGAGCGTGCCATCGTTAAGTTGGATCGAGGTAGGATAGCCGATGTGCCAGTATAGATTGGGGACTGCTTCCGGGGATGCAATTCCGCCGGGGCTGATGACGAACTCGTTGGCGGCGTCCCAGGTCAGGCCGTCCTCGGAAATGCAGCCGCGGATGCCCCAGGGGTCGCGGCGATGGCCGTAGGTGCAGAGCATGCGGCCGTCGTGCAGGAGAGTGAGGTCGGCAGGGTAACCCCAGAGGTTGGTCGGTTCGGGCCGGCTCCAGGATTCACCTTCGTTGCGGGAATAGTTGGTCCACATATGCTGGTGGCGGTTGCGGACGCCGTGCATGGTGCGCATCATGGTGACCAGGGTGCCGTCGGCTGTACGTGCGAGGGCGGTCTCGTCGAAGGAGATGATGTTGGCGGGGTCGTAGGCGATGGTGGCGTAGTATTCCCAGTCGTGGCCGTTGTTGTCGGAGCGCATGAGGAATGAGCGGACGCGTTCGTGGAGGCTGTCGGTTTCCATCCAGGCGCGTGCGAATTGGTGTCCATGGCAGGCCATGAGCAGGGAGCCGTTCGGCAACTCCAGCACGCTATCGATGGGTTGCCCCCAGCGCATGGGCGCTACGTTGGCCTTGTAGGCTTGCCCCCACGTATATCCATTGTCCGACGAGTTGATGATGCCGACGCCGTCAACATCGCGTGTGCCGCGGGGCCTGTCCTGCGGTCCGAAGTCGTCCAGCATGCCCTTCTGGTCGACGAAGGCCCACTGAAAGTAGTTGACAAGGACGGTACCGTCGGAGAGTTGGGTGATGGAGGGTGTGTCGCTGCCGAAGTGATGGGTAGCGGGCCAGACGGTTACGACGGGCGTCCGATCCCACGTCTGACCGTTATCGGTGGAGCGGATGAGCAGAATGCTGTCGAAATCGGGGTGGATATAGCCACTTGTCTCGTTAAAGACTACAACCACGTCGCCATTCTGGAGTTGGGCCGCGCCGACCTGACAGGTGTAGCGGGAGGGGTCGTGATAGAGGGTGAGCTTCTCGGCATTTTTCATTACTTGACCCATATTGGCGTCCTCTGATTTCCGCCTTGACGGCTCAACAGCCGGGCTCCCGAAGAGGCATGGCAGTATCGAAATCAGCCCTTGATGCCGACTTGGGTGACCCCTTCGATGAAGTAACGTTGGAGGATGAGGAAGAATATCAGCGTAGGCAAGGCGACGATGGCGACAGCAGCCATGGCTTCGCCGTAACCGCTCTGTGTGGAGGTGCCTTGAATGTCCAGGCGGGTGTAGAACGCCATGCCCACGGGGAGCGTTTTCCACTCGGTTTTGAAGGCGACAAGCAGCGGCCAGAGGAAGGAGTTCCAGTTGCTGGTGAAGATGAGGATGGCGCCGGCCAGGGTAGCGGGCCTTGCCAGCGGCAGGGCCACGCGGAGAAAGGTGCCAAGACGGCTGCAGCCGTCGATGGCGGCTGCGTCTTCCAACTCACGTGGAAACGAGAGAAAGAACTGACGATACAGGTAGACCGGGAAGACACTGGCCAGTGGTGGAATGATCAGGGAAATGAAACTGTCCTGGACTTCCAGTCGCAAGACACCGATAAAAAGTGGGACGATACTCATCTCGGGCGGGATCATCAGAGAACTGATCAACAGCCAAAAGATGACGGTACGTCCTGGGAAGTGCATCCTGGCCAGAGCGAAGCCGGTCAGCGACCCCAACACGAGGCTGCCGGCGACAACACAGACAGAGGTCACAATACTGTTGATGAACCAGCGAATAACGGGTGTGTCGGCCACGACAGTCCGGTAGTGCTCCCAGGTGATTTCGGTGGGGATCAGGTCCATACCGGCCAGGATCAGCCGGTCCGGCTTGACGGAGGTGTTGAGCATCCAGTAGAGCGGGAACAGCCAGAGCAGGGCAACGACTGCGCCTGGGAACCAGATGATGAAGGTGCGAATGAAACGCAACGACGATTGGTTGTAGAGGGTGCTGAGGCTCAAGTTCGACATGATCAGAATTGCACTTGGGTTCTAATTGCTATGTTCCCTTACCAGACGCGCCCGCAGGAGCGTAAATATTAGGATCGTGAGGAAAAGAAGGAGAGAAAGAGCGGCAGCAAAGCCGAGGCGGAAGCGGACAAAGCCCTCATGGTAGATGTAGGAAACGATGGTGGCGGAGTGCCCGCCGGGCCCGCCGCCAGTCATCAGGTAGACCTGGCCGAAGATACGGAAGGCGCTGATGATTTCGAGTGTGATGACCAGCCCGAGCGCCGGAGTCAGTAGGGGAAGGGTTATGCGCCAGAAGGCCTGCCAGCCTGAGGCACCGTCGATGACGGCGGCTTCTCCCAGTTCGGCCGGAATCTCTTTGAGGCCGGCCAGAAGGATTACCATGTGGAATCCCACTGCCTGCCAGATGGTGACAAGGGAGATCGACTGGATGACCCACTTGCTTGTCGTCAGCCAACCCTGTTTGGGGATGCCGACGCCATAGAGAGCCAGGTTGAGGAGGCCGGTCTCTTTCTCGAAAATCCAGATCCAGATGATGGCGGTGACGGTAATGGCAACGACGTGGGGGGCGAAAAAGGCTGTCCGGATCGGGCCCGAGAACCACTGCTCGCGGTTGATCCAGAGCGCCATCAGCAGGGCAACGATAACGGTTCCAGGCACGACGAGCGCGGCCATCTGGAAGGTATTGCCCCAGACCTTGGGGATCCAGTCGTCCTGCATTGCTTCGCGGAAGTTGTCGAGCCCGACCCATTCCGGGTCACCGACAATACCCCATTCGTTGAAGCTGATGTAGATTCCGAAGAAGATGGGGAGGAGGGTAATGACAATGAAGATGAGAGCGAATGGCAGGATGAAGAGGTACGCCTGCCAGTCAACGCGGCGTCCACGGTATCTGATTCTGGAAAGTCGGGAAAGCCAACCGTCCGGCGCGGCTCCGTCTACAAGGTGGGTCATCCACTGAATTCTCGGTTACAGGGAGTCGAGGCAGATTGGCACCCGTCGCTGACCAATCTGCCCGGACCTCTGGCATATATCAACTGCGATCGTCCAGTATCTTCTGCCAAGCCGCTTCCAGATCGGCCAAGCCTTCTTCGATACTCTTCTCGCGTGCCCAGACCGGGTCCATGGCCTTGGGTACGGTTGAACTGCTGCCGGCGTAGAAGGCAAACTCTCCGCCGTCGACCATATTCAGATAATCGAAGAAGCTGTACTCGACGGCTTCGGCAAAGGGTCTGCGCAGTTCCCAGTCAAGGCCGAGTGTCATGTAATCGGGATCGTCGAGAATGGAGCGGCGGGGCGGCGCGCCGCGTCCCTCGGTCACCCAGAGCATCGAGTTGTCAGAGAACCATTTGATTACCTTGGCCCCGGCGACCAGATGATCTTCGGTGCGGCCGTCGGCGGTGAAGAGGGCGAGGCCATATTCGCGGGCTTCGGTTGTCAGCGTGTCGCCGATCAAGGAAACGGGCGCGGTGATGAAGTCAAGTCCTTCGGTGTTGACATAGCCGAAGAGTGTCCAGGGGCCGGTCCAGAATATTGACCCCACCTGCTGGCCGAATGCGCCGTAGCGGTCGGCGACGTCGCGGGATGACATCTCGTGCTCGTCGAAGGTATCCAGCACCCATTGCGCGGCTGCAATCGGAGCATCGGTGTCATTGAAGGTGACTCCTGTGCGGTCTGCGTTGAGAGGCTGCGCGCCGAGCTGCTGGGCGATAATGCCAAAGACCACGTTGGGCTGTACGCTGGAGCCGGTCATCAGGAACCCTGAGCGGGTGATCTGGTCCCCTTCCTTAACAGTCATGGCTTTGGACCATTCGATCAGGGAGGGGCCGTCGGACGGTGGATTGCTGATGTCCAGGCCTGCTTCTTCGGCGTGGCCGGAATTGATCAAGGCGGCGATAGGGAGAATGTCCATCGTGATGGAGTAGAGTTCGCCGTCGAGTGAAGACCACTCGATGTACTGCGGCAGGAAGTCGTCCAGGTCGAGGCCAACCGTCTCCATGAGGTCATCAAGGGGTGTAAGGCCGCCGGCCTGATGCCAGACAGCGACATCATTCATGGTGCGGAAGGAGATATCAGGCGGGTCTCCGGTGGCGATGGAGGCCATGATCTTGGTCCCCATTTCTCCGCCGCCGACCTGCTCGTACTCGAGGGTGATGTCGGGATGATCATTGGCCTCGTTGTAGTTGGCGCAGAAGCGTTCCCAGACCTGGGCGTCGGACGCGCCGAGGTCGTACCACATGACGATGGTTTCCTGCATTGGTGCGGGGGCTGCTTCCTCATCGCCGCCTTCCTCAGCGGCAGGCTCCGCGGCAGGCGCGCAAGCTGCCAGCGAGGTCATCGCAAGACCGCCAAGGCCTACGGCCATCCCGCGCATAAGGGAACGCCGGCTGAGCAGTGGCGCACCCTGACTGTTGTAACGGACGGTGTCGTTGGATTGTGCCTCTTTCATGGTTGCTCGCCTCCTCTTGTGGGTCTAGACAGATGCTTGCTTTCAGAGATTCAGGCACGAGTGACGGGTTGACGCACACCAAGGTGATTCTGATCAGTCAGACCTATTATAGTCACTCCGGGATTGACATCAAAACAGTATAAATTTGTTTATTCAGCGGTGTGGCTGCAGGTGAGAGGCGTGTTGAGAGCCTTCAGAAAGGCCGACATTCAGAGGAAGGCGGAGATAGTTCTGACAGGCTATGCATTCAGTAACCGGGGCACTGAGTACCTGGAGTGGGTATTGAGGAGAGATAGGTAGAGCGGTGCGGCTGTGAGTTCAAGAAGTGGACTCGGACTGGCACATCGAGGCCAGGAAGATTGGACGGCCTTCCCAGGGGCGAACTGCGGAATGTGGGATTGTGAAGAGCAGAGACCACCGCTAGAGACAACCTCTGTTGGCCCAGGTACAGCCTCTATGCGGCAGTCAGTGTTTTTCCGGATTGGTTGAGGAGGGCGTGTTCACGGGGACACCTGGAGAGTACATACCGGTCAAGGTGTGGATGCGGAGCTATCACTGCTCTTGGTGCGATCGCGGGTA